>CAJOQA010000120.1 GCA_905236465.1 uncultured Treponema sp. | reverse complement strand
CCAACCCAAGAACCATCAGTTCCAGAAACCTTGTTTGCAATAACAACACCAAAGAGGGCAATAACAGGAAGCTTAGCACCACATGGAATCCAAGTTGTTGTCATAATTGTCATGCGGCGGTCATTTTCATTTTCAATAGTGCGGCTTGCCATAATACCTGGAATTCCGCAACCAGAAGAAATCAGCAAGGGAATAAAAGACTTACCTGAAAGACCAAATTTGCGGAAGAGACGGTCCATAACAAAGGCAATGCGAACCATGTAACCAACATCTTCAAGAATTGAAAGAAGCAGGAAGAGGATTGCCATCTGTGGCAAGAAACCAAAGACAGCACCAAGTCCGCCAATAACACCATTTACTAAACAGTCAGTAAGAATTTCATTAGCACCAGCATCACTCATGGCACCTTCAACCCATTCCTGAATTCCGCCAACTACAGTATCGTTTGCCCAGTCAGTTCCCATTCCACCAACGGTAGAAACAGCTACCCAATAAACAAACCACATAACTAAAAGGAAAATTGGAATACCAAGAATACGGTTTGTAACAACACGGTCAATTTTATCAGATGTTGTCAGGGAATCACCAGATTTTACAAGTACCCCCTTGAGCATAGAGGTGATGTAATTATAGCGTTCATTGGTTATAATTGATTCAATATCATCCTCGTGCTTTTTTTCAAGTGACTTTGTAATTTCCTCAGCCTTTGCAGCATCTGATGCAGAAAGGCTCACAGAAGCAAGAACATTTGCGTCGCGCTCAAGAACTTTTATAGCTGTCCATCTTTTAAGGGATCCCTTTACAGAAGCAGGCAAAAGACCTTCAACCTGAGTAATTGCGCTTTCAACATCAGATGCAAAGACAGCCTGGGGAACATTTGCCTTTCCGTTTCCATCAGCAGCTTCCTTTGCAGCCTGGGCAACTTCTTTTACACCCTTTCCGCGCAGAGCTATTGTCTCAACAATTTTGCAGCCCAACTTTTCAGAAAGCTTTGCAACATCAATTGTGCTTCCGCTCTTTTTTAAAGAGTCCATCATGTTAAGGGCAACAACAACGGGCTTACCAAGCTCAAGAATCTGAGTTGTAAGATAAAGGTTACGCTCAAGGTTTGTTGCATCTACAATATTGATTACAGCAGAAGCTTCATCTCCTGCCAAATAATCACGGGAAACAATCTCTTCATTTGTGTAAGGAGAAAGTGAATAAATGCCAGGTAGGTCAGTTACAACTAAATTATCAAAACCCTTTGCCTTTCCTTCTTTTTTTTCTACTGTAACTCCTGGCCAGTTTCCTACGTACTGAATTGTTCCTGTTAAAGAGTTAAACATTGTTGTCTTGCCACAGTTTGGATTTCCTGCAAGAGCGATTTTTTTTGCTTCCATACTTAAGCCTCGTATCCTTTTATGCTATGTCTATCAATTGTGCATCATCTTTACGAACAGAAAGTTCATAACCACGAATTGTAACTTCTACAGGGTCACCTAAAGGGGCTACCTTGCGTATATAAACGCTGCATCCTGTAGTAAAGCCCATGTCCATCAGGCGCCTTTTTAGGGCACCTTCCCCATTCAACTTTTTTACGGTAACAGTTGAACCTACGGCCGCATCTTTCAATGTGTTCATCGTTTTTACTCCTAAAATATCTACAGAAAGCCTCAGCTTCCTTTAAATCATGATTTTTGAAGCCATAGACTTGTCAATAGCAATACGGGCTTCTTTTACTTTTACAATAAGACCTGTAGGAATTTTAGAGACAACAGTTACAGGAGTTCCCACAGTAAAACCTATTTCATTAAGATGTTGCCTCACAGCAGCCTCTCCGCCAACCTTCACAACCTTAACTTCCTGCCCCGGGGCAGCAAACAGCAATGGCATCATAGCACTCCTTGTGTTTAACATTGATAACAAAAATTAACTTTTACTAACGTAAGTTAGTATATCGAAACTATTCTTCCCTGTCAAGTAGACAATTTTTTCTCAAAACTCGCTAACTAATAAGCGCCAGTGTCACAGACGGACTTGTAAAAGTTTATTTTTTTTCATATACTACAAGAATGGCAAAAGGTTCTAATTTTTTTCACAATCTTCTATCCTCAATAATGGGTGGCAATGACCCAGAGGCAACTAAAAAGCGCATGCTCAAGAATATAGACAAGGAGCTTTCTAGAACAAAATTTCACTTTTATAAATCTGGCAAACACGAGGCAGAACCACAGCTTGCAAAATTCTTTTATGACATATATAAGGCTATTTCTCCCGCTCAACTGATGTTCCAGAATGCTAACCAAAATCCTGGAATGCTCAAAAACTTAGTTATAAACGCCTCGCTCACAGAAAAACAACTAGAAGATGTAGAAAGATTTTCTGAAGAATCCATCACCGATTTGGCAAGCAAAAGCGACCTTAAGACTTTGCAAAAGCATATAATAGAAGATTTAAAAAGCTTTTCTGCCCAATTTGACTCAACACGTATCAATCAAATTGACGCCCTGTATTCAAAAACCCTGGCTTTCAGCAATTTCTGCTCATTTGACTACTATTTTATACTAAAAAAATTTGATTCAAGCATCAGGGAGCACAATTTTTCAACCCTTCCCAAATTTCAGCCTATAAACGGCACTTATATTTTGGAAGAACTTAAAAATTTCTGTGCTGTAGCCTGGGCACTTCCCTTGGACGCCCCTTGGGACGATATGTTTGTTCTCTTAAAAAAGATTAAGACGGTGGAACCAATCACTGCAAATGTTTGGAAGAAAATTGTAGCCCGCCTTCGTACCTTAAAAGAGCGGCAGGTTTTTGAGATGATGGTTCAGCTTATCTCCGAAAACCCTGCTTACAAGGAAAATGTTAAAATAGAAAACCACCACATAATGGACGACTATATTTCTCAAATAAAGAAACAGGTGGAAAAAACTGTAAACAGTCTTAAAAAGAAGCAGGCAGAGGGAAAAATAGAAAAGCTTGTCACTGAAATTTTTGGAACAACAAACATAGACTCCTTAAAGAATTATAACAGCGGCAATAGCGCAAACTTAGAAAGAAAAAATTTCAAGGGTTATATCTATCAAGAACCTTTAAAATATCTTAAACATTTTATACTAAATTTCGGTAAAAAAGAAATCCGAGAACTTTCTGATATACTCCTTGTCCGCGGTGAATGGGCTACGCAGCAGATGGCAAAACCCATGAGTGAGGCCTTTCACCAATTAATGGAGATTTCAGAGAAAATAACAAAACTAGACGATAAGCTTGCAGAAAATGCAGAGTGGGGCATGAAGATAAAAACCCTGATGCCCAGGGCTGATAGGGATAAAGAGGCTAGGAACATCATAAACATGGTCTTAGGAGATACAAACGAGGCTGCTGCGCAGATGATTGTAAGCGCAAGAAACAACCTGATTATCTACGACAAGAACTTAAAGATGGCTCTTGAAGACTTTGTAAAAGCTCCTCATAGCGAGATAATCATAAACTGGAAGGATTTGGATCACTTTGCTGAAGGTACTCTTAAAAACCAGTGTATAAGCGTCTACAAGACCATATATGCCTTTGTTCAACTTATACAAAACTTTAATGTACAAGTGCATGTTGTTCCAAAAGAATAGGAAGCGGAACTTTTACTGTGTGATTAATTACTTAAGACTGATTCAACTAGATTTCTAAAGTCTTCGTCTTCTTCTAGATTATAAAAATTCAAATCTGACGAAATTGTAAAGATTCCGTCTTTGACTACAATAGGGCTTTCTTTCTTTTTGTTTAAAATACTTAGGGCTTTTTTTAAAAGTCCATCTTCATTTGTCCCTTCTGCAAACAAATCAAGCCTCCGTTCCTTCGCTTTCAAGAGGATTGTAGTCCACGGTTTCAAAATCAGAGAGCTTTTTTTTGGACTCTTCGCTTAAAGAAGCTGCCGGCGCAGAAGAAGGCTCTGGCCCATCATTAAAGTATTTGATTGCTTCTTCTTCGCTAATCTCTACAGGCTCCACTTCAGGAATTTCTTCTGCTTCTGGAATTTCTTCTAACTCTTCAACATCTTCAACTTCTTCCGCTTCGGGGATCTCTTCTAACTCTTCAACATCCTCAACTTCTTCCGCTTCAGGAATCTCTTCTAACTCTTCAACATCCTCAACTTCTTCCGCTTCGGGGATCTCTTCTAACTCTTCAACATCCTCAACTTCCTCAGCTTCGGGAATTTCTTCGAGTTCTTCGACCTCCTCTGCTTCCTCTACTTCTTCTTCAGGGATTTCTTCGAGTTCCTCAACTTCTTCAACTTTCGCCACCTCGGCTTCGGGAATCGCATCAAGGGCTTTTACCTCTTCAACCGCTTTAGCCGCAGGAATTTCCTTAGTTTCTTCTTTTTCATCATCCTGATACGACTGAATAATCGCAGCCATCTTTCGCCCACCGCTCATGGCGCTCATCAGCTCACCCCAAGACTGGTCAAGCAAGAGGTTCACTTCCTTGCGGTGGCGGCGTCCCCTAAAACCTAGGCTTTTTATGACCTCTGCGTTTATATCTTGCCTGCGAAGAGAAATCTCTTTTTCCAAAGCCTTCCAGTCAGTTGAATTCTTCCTGTCCAGATACTGTCTGAAAAGCCTAAGCTCAAATTTGCGGATCCTTTCACTTATTACAACCATGTCATCATGCTTGATGTTAAAGAGCATAAAAATCAGGAGAAAAAGGCTTATAAAAAGGCAAAAGAGCATTAAAAACCTTTCCATCTGCGAAAGTACAAAGGAAGAGGCTAAGCAAACCCAGCCTGTCATGCAGTATTTTGAAGTTTTAGCAGAGACCAATAAAAAAGTATCGTCAAGCACTTCATCCCTTATGCTTAAAAGTTGACTGACCCCCTTGTTTTGCCCCATAGCCCATAGGCCTTCTATTGAAGAAATAAAGGTCTTCTTGTCAAAAGAGGGCATATTAAAGACCAGTCCTGCGTTAGAGGGATTTTGGATATTTGCCCCAGAGCTTTCAGGCGCAATCACAAAAGACCTGGCCCCTAAGGGAATTAGATTTTCATTTATAATCTGACTTGTAAAATCATCAGCGTACACATAAAAAAGCAGGCTGCCGCGGTAAGCCGTGTGCTTGTCAAAATAGGGGAAGGAAAAAACCAGCCGGTCCCCTTCGCTATCAAAATAGAGGGCAGACCTTTCAATCAGTTTTTCCACACTGTCAGCGTGAACCCCATTGTCAGCTGTAGCAATATATTCGTAAGCGGTTTCGTTTAAATCCGTGTAGTTTTTGTAGGAAATAAAATCTGCATCCTGCAACAGAATATCAGAAGGAAAGCTGCTGTAATGCAGGTGAATTCCATCACCGGAAATCATACGTAGGCCCTGCAGCCCCGAAAGGGATTCAAAAAGCAGACCTTCGTTCTTTCCCCGCTCTTTTACCTCATCCTCACTTAGCTCTCGCTCAATATAGGTTCTAGTTGAATTTTTAAGACAAAATTCAGCAAAAACATTCTGATACTTTTCTATATAGGAGTCGTATTTTTTTCCGGTCTTTTCAAGCATTTCAGTGATTCTGCTGACTTTTTGAGGCGCATAAAATTTTACTTCTAAATAATTAAAACCGCCTGTAAAAGCAAGAGCGCAAACGGCTACAAAAACCACAAGCGTCAATGCCAGGCTGATAGCTACTTTCTGACCTGATGACACAAAAAACTCCTATTTTTTAAAGACCTCTCAAACTAGTTTCGGCATTTTATAAAAATAAATTAAGGGCATATAGAAAAAGTGCACTTAGCAACTTGAAGTTTTCTCTAGTCACCTTTTGGCAAGCTCAACCGCCACCCCTTGAAAAAGCCACCTTTTATTCTTATACTCTCCCTATATGACAGAAATTCAGGCTGAAGAAGAAAAAAAGCCCCGTTGTTTTTTAGTTGCAGGTCCTAAAGGTAAAAGCGAAGAAGATGGAAAGCCCTACGAGCTCATGGATTTAGTAAAGACTTTAGGGTACGAGACAGTAGGTGTTCTGGTCCTTACCAGAATAGAGCCTACTCCTGCCTACGGAATGGGAAGCGGCAAGGCTCACGAAATTGCAGACAAGGCAAAAGAAGCAGAAGCTGACTGCATCATTTTTGACTTTGAGATTGACCCCTCCAAGCAGCGCAACTGGGAAAAACTTTGTGCAAAACCAGTTTTTGACCGGAACGAGGTAATACTCCGCATCTTTGCTCAAAGAGCTCAAACTAAAGAGGCAGTCTTGCAGGTTGAGCTTGCCCGCCTAACATATTCCCTTCCACGGTTAAGCCACATGTATGGGGATATGGCTAGGCAAAGGGGCGGAGCCTTTGGTACAAAGGGCAGCGGAGAAACAAAACTTGAGCTTGACCGGCGACAGATAGAAGATAAAATTATCCAGGTAAAAAAAGAGTTGGATCAGGTTATCATAAACAGACAGACCCAAAGGAAGCAGAGGGAAAGAACTTCCTGCCAGAACGTAGCCCTTGTGGGCTATACGAATGCCGGAAAATCTAGCCTCCTAAACGCGCTGACAGGGGCTGATGTCTTTGTTGAAAACAAGCTCTTTGCAACCCTAGACCCAACAACCCGCAAACTTGAGACAGGACCAGGCTCCTCCTTGCTTTTAACGGACACGGTAGGTTTTATCTCTAACCTGCCCCACACTCTTATAAAAGCATTCAGGTCAACCTTAGAAGAAGCGACCTTTGCGGACTTGCTCTTAATAACTGTAGACGCAAGCGATAGCCACTGCAGACAACAGTACAAGCAGGTACTTTCTGTTCTTTCCGAAATAGGGGCAGAGAATTTACCCCAGCTGATTCTGCTTAACAAATGGGACTTAGTTCAGGATAACAATCTTGTTACAGCTGAACTTGATTCATTTTTCCCTGATTCGATTAAAATTTCAGCAAAAAGTCAGTTGGGTTTTGATGAACTAAAAGAAAAAATTACCGAAACTCTATTCGGGACCATAAAAGACTATGTAATCCCCATGGACAGGGCAGATTTAGCCAATCTTGCCAGGAAAAACGGGCAGGTTCTTGAAGAAGAATGGATGGAAGACGGGGCTCACATAAAAGCAAGGATAAAAGATTCTTCTAGGACGGCAGCCTTATTAAAAGAATTTCAAGGAGAATGTGCAGAATGATTTATTCAGATGACTATGACCCTTACTACAAAAATCCACGGCATCCATTTAGAAATAGGGGCAGCGGATATTTAAACCAGATTCTTACCATCATTCTTCTTGTAATAGTGGCAATAATCGTCATAGCAACTATAGTCAACTTTTCTACCAGAAAAGAAAGCTTAAAAGAATCTTATAGAAAAGCTGACCCGCAACCACAGGCTGTAATAAAAAAAAGTAAAAAAACTTCAGAAAGCGTAGATGCCTTTACTAGCATTGGGCAGCTTAGAATAAACGTCAAGGCCCAAGCAGATAAGGATAACACACTTTTGCTTATTATCACCCCCTGGTTCACCTATCCTTCTGCTGACAATGCCCTATTTGAGGAGCTTAGCCAAAAGGAAAGGTCAGAAAAGTCTTTGATAATGAATTACTTTTCAAGATACTCAAAAGAAGAACTTTTGCAAAAAGGTGAAGAAGCAGTAAAGCAAGATCTTGTTAGTCTGATAAATTCCCAACTAATAATGGGTAAAATCAGGGCCGTCTACTTTGACCAGTACCTGTTTTTGGAATGACATGCCGACTACGTGATTGAACATAAAAAATCT
>CAJOQA010000119.1 GCA_905236465.1 uncultured Treponema sp. | reverse complement strand
TTTCCATAAATTCCTCCGATATTTTTTTGTGATTTCAAAACTTTTCCCAAAGCTGCATTTCCTGCAACTTAGGGGATAACAAACTCCCCATATTATAAATGGTATGCAAATTTACAAAATCAATGAAAAATTTTCTTGCATTCTTCCTAAAGTATGCTATAATATAAAGTAGTTGATAGTAACACTATCAACTAAATAGTGTTACTATCACTAATGGAGGTTTATTATGAAAAAGTTTCTTTTTATTGCGCTGGCAGCAACCTTTTCCTTTGTCTCATGCTCAAATATTGTAGATGACTACGATTCCACAGATTCTTATGAAAGCACGGGAACAGAAAGTGACCGCTCTGCAAGTTCTTCTTACGTTACCTATACACAGGCAAATCAAATCTGCACATACACCTATCAGGGATACAATGGCGGAGAGAAGGGCCCTATTATCGTAACAAAGGGAACTCTTGTTTCTAGCCTGTCTTCAAAAACTGTATATCTTATAACACTTTCAGGTACAGAGCTGGTAGAAAATCAGACCACCGGCTATTTAACCGATGCCCTTTCCGGCTTCAACCAGAAAAATAAATACTATACAAATGTTGTGGCTGTAATAGAAAGCAATATCCCTAAAAATTCCAACCTGATTCTTGCAGGCCACAGCCTTGGCGGAATGATTGCCCAGCAGGTTTCCGCAGATAGCCAGATTAAGGCCGACTACAATATTCTAAACGTAGTAACATTCGGTTCCCCACTTCTTTCTGCAGGTAGCAGAGAAGGAACTGTAAAGCGGCTTGGCGACAAGAGCGACCTTGTTCCTTACATGAGCGGAAGCCTTATAAACAATACAGTTTGGGCCCTTGCAGGCCTTAATAGGGAAAATGGTGGTTATGGTCTGAATGCCTATGCTGCCCATACAGAAAGCTATTTGCGTAGCGATGTCTGGGGTGCTTATGATGTTACAGGCAAAAAGAACGGCGGAGCTGTAATCACGCTGAACCTTTCCACTCAGACATATTATCAATCACCTGTAAGCGTAAAATAGACCCTTGCACAAGTACAAAAAGTTTCCTTGACATTATAGAAGTTTTTATTATATTCTCGAATGAGAAGGAAATTGGGTACTTGTTGCATGGTTATTGACAATAAAATTGAATTGAAATGTATAAAATCATTGGAAGGCTTAAGCTTTTATATTCCTAACTATCAGAGGGGATACAGGTGGACTACGCAACAGGTCGAGGATTTACTGAATGACATTTATGATTTTGTGAATAAAAGTCATCAGGGGGATGATTTTTATTGTGTGCAGCCTTTGGTTGTAAAAGAAAGCATTGTTGAAGAAAAAAAAGATGACTTCCTAAAGCAGCTGCGTGAATTGCAAGGTAGCTCTTTGCTGAATGCTACAAGAAACCTTATCAGCGAATATACAAAGTGGGAAGTTATTGACGGTCAGCAGCGGCTTACGACAATAAATATCTTGCTATCATGCCTTAAAAAGCCGTGCTTTTATTCAGTTGAATATCAAACCAGAAAGGAAAGCAAAGGGGTATTGGACAATATTACCTCGTATAAATTTCATCCTGATTCGGATATCGATTCTTACCACATGTTAAAAGCAAGGGACACTATCAACTCTTGGCTTGAAAATCATAAAGAAGATGACTTATTCAATAAAGAAAATTTTTTACGCAACCTTTTGGAAAAGGTCAAATTCATTTGGTACGAATCTGTAGACGAAAATCCCATAGACGTATTTACCCGCTTGAACATAGGCAAAATCGGCCTGACAAATGCTGAGCTCATAAAGGCTCTTTTTTTGAACAGGAGCAATTTTAAGGACAAGAATGATGAGCGCTTACGGTTAAAGCAGAATGAGATTTCCTGCCAATGGGATACTATTGAATGTACCCTGCAAAACGAAGAGTTCTGGTTGTTTTTAAATCCTAAAGATTACAGACCCATAACAAGAATTGAGTTGATACTAAATATAATCTGCGAAAATGATTTGTTGGAATTATTCAGAAAGTCAGAAAATGAAGGTAAGGCAGAACATCAGATAATTGATTATGAAAAGCTAGATGAAAAGTGCAAAAAGGATGAAAACAGGTTGTTCCGATACTTTTATGAATTCTTCTCTGACAGCAAAAGAATTCTTTCAGATTCCTTTGATATACAAAAACTTTGGAACGAAAAAATACAGACAGTCTTCAATG
>CAJOQA010000118.1 GCA_905236465.1 uncultured Treponema sp. | reverse complement strand
TACAGGCATCTAACATAGCTGATAATAAAAGAGATTTTTATTTTGGAGTATATTCGCTTCAAGAAATTCAGGAGTTTAAGACTGATAAGCGCTATTTGACCTTTGTTGAAGTGACAGAAAGCCAACTTTTATATGCAGATCATCCGCCTGTCCCTGTTTTGGGGTATATAGGTGCAGGTGCAATGGGTGTAGGAGGTTCTTTAGTTTGGCTTTATCCTAGCTTTGGCGGTGTATTGCTTGCAGGAGGAGGTCTTGCTACTTTGCTTGGTTTTACGATTCCAAAAGGCTCATGTGATATTATAGCAACAGGTGCGTATAGGATTTTTGTGTATGACAAGCAAGAAAAACGAATTGCTTATGCTTCGCCTGATACTATAAAAATATATGAAAAAGATCATTACGTGGGGCTTTATGAAGAATTGGATGAAATTGGAAAAATAGAAGTTGATACTTACTATTCTAAAATAGTGGCAAATGCGATTTTACGAGCTTATTCTGAAACAGTTTTGCCATGGGTAAATCAATATGATAGCAATCATTAGATTTACATGTTAAACAAAGATTTTTCTAAAAGTTTTGATATTTTACCTTATTAGAGAAATCTTTGTTTTTTTTGATATCTAGCAAAGAGGTATTTATGAAGAAGTTTAGTGTCCTTATGACAATTTTTGTAATGACTTTTGTTCTTGCACTAACTGGTTGTGACCTAATAAATTATGGTACTGAATCATCGTATACATTCGAGTGGTATTGTTCTTCAAGTGCAAATTATGTTGACATAACTCCATCTAATGGAGGCAGTCCTTCATCTTTTAGGTTAAGTGCAGATAACCCTAAAGTTACTGTAACTTGGGAGGATGAAGGAAATGATTATTATGGTGGTTTTACGAGCACCTCAAATTATACATCAGGAACAACAGCCCCTTGGTTTAAACGCTACGATGCTATAAAAAAAGTTTGTTGGTATAATTACTAAAAAATTGAGTATAAAGTCTGTCTCTAAAAGGAGTAGTTTTTAGGGGCAGAATAAAGAGAACAAAAAGTGAAAATGTTAGCACAATCTTTTTCGGCTTATAAGCCAAGGAGAAGCCTATGAAGGGTATTTTTAGATTTGTGTTTTTATGCTCACTTTTGTTCTCTTTGATTTTTGTTTCATGTGATATGCTGGGTGGGGATGTTGAGGATGAGAGTGGGGAGAGTTTTAATAATAATTACTATAGTTATTCATATAAGAAATTAACTATGCATATAAATGGGGGTAGCATAGATGAGTCTTTAGCTACTAATTATCTTTCTGAAAACTGTAGGGAAAACAATGGGTATAGGCTAGATGGAAATTATAGCTTAAAAGATGGTTGTTATAATTTTACTCTAACAGTTTTTCATAATTCAGATGAATCTAATGTTTTTTTTGATAAATGCAAAATTCCTACTGCTGAGCTTTTAGGATTAAAAAAAGACGGTTATTTGTTTTTAGGTTGGGGGTATGATAGATATTGTCAAAGTTACTATAATGACCCTAGATTTAATTATCTTATTCACAGTGATGGTGAGTTTTGGTCAGAAATTCCCAATGAGGTTTATGCAATTTGGGGAAAGACTTTTGAATATACAATAAACTTTGATGCTAATGGTGGCAGTATTTGCGATTCAACTTCTATGCAAGTAAAAGGGGCTGGTGTTCAAGGGAAAATTTCTACAACACTTCCTAGTGCAGAATCTCTTTCTCTTAGCAGGGAAGGATATACTTTTAAAGGCTGGGCTAAGTCTCCTTCTGCAACTTCTGCAGAGTATAAAAATTGTGAGATGATTACTATATCTTCTAATATTACTCTTTATGCTGTTTGGGCTTATAATGCAAATTATACTATAAACTTCGATTCAAATGGAGGAAATATTATTTCTTCTTCTCAGGTTGTGAAAGGTGAAACTATAGGAGGAAATCTTTCAACTACCCTGAAAACATCTTCATCGGTAGGACTAAATCGTAGTGGTTACAAGTTTATGGGGTGGACAGATTCTCCTTCATCGCAATCTGTTCTTTATAGAGATGGAAGTAAGATTACTATTAGCGGAGACATAACACTGTATGCTGTTTGGGATAAAATTGTTTCGTATACTATAACTTTTAACGCCAATGGTGGCTATATTTCTAAAACAAGTCAAATCATTGAAGGAACTGAAAATGCAGGAGCGACAGGTGTTTTAGCGTCGATGAATACTTCCCGTTCTGGATATGTTTTAGCTGGTTGGTCTATAGATAGCAATGCAAGTTATGCAACATTTGCGGATTGTGGAACTATATCTATAAAGAGAAATTTAACTCTTTATGCTGTTTGGACTTTACCAACTTATACGATAACTTATAAAGTCGATAATGGGTGGGCTACTTCTAGTACTACTAGAACAGTAACAGGGGAACAAACAATAACATTACCCACTATAAGTTCTTTGGGATTAAGTAAATCTGGTTATGATTTCTTGTATTGGAAAACATCAGGCTCTACTTCGTGTTATTATGAGGGAAATTCATACAAGGTTTCTGAAGATATAACTTTTTATGGTGTATGGAAAGAAAAACCTGCAATTTATGTTGCATTGTATCATCCTAAACCAACATCAAATATGTATGGACCTCTTTCTGCAACGATAGGTGCCTATAGTATTCCCTTTAGTGGAGATTATACAACAAAAGAGTACACAACAAGCTATTATAAGATACAACAAACTGGAAATTTATATGTTACAACAATATGCAAGAAACGAAACTTGACAGCTATCAATGGTAATGCTGGTATTACAGATATAACGAAATCTCGGTATTATACATTTACAAATGGTGGATACTATTTAATCGATTGTACAACAGGTTCGATAACAAAGACAAAATAATTAAAATCTTTTGTTATTAAACACCTCTAAAACTATCGTTATGAGAAATGCTGAATTCTGTTGCTTGCAATCCATTTCAGCATCAGCTTTTGATATTGTGTGTAAAGACCCCGAACCTAGTTCGGGGTGACATTAGAGAAGCGGCTTTTTAGAGACTCTCTTATAACCACCCCAAAATCTTTTTAATATCTGCTAATTTTTACACTTTCCCCTTATTTTAGGAAACTACTTGCCAAATTTTATCTTAAAAAAATGATTCCCTGCTTGAATTTAACCTTTTTGGATTTATAATAAATTCAGGGAGTTATTTTTTTAGGAGAAATAAAATGGAAGGTAAAGGTATTAGCAAAAGGCTGGGGCTAAACGGACTTTTTGTTGTTATATCACTCTTAGCACTATATGGGCTCTCTTGTACTCTTGTAAAGTCCTGGCAAATTTATACGGATGATTTTTTGGGGGTAATAGAGTTGGGGCTTTGCTCTTTAGCAATCTCTGCTCTTTGGCTCTTTCTTTACTGGTTTTTAGACCGTGTGCAGCACGAAAGTTTGCAGATGACCCTGCTGGCCTTTGCTTTGGGGCTTGCCTCTTATCTTGCAAATAAGGGAATAGTAGACTGGATTACTGGAAAAAGTTCTTCTGTTTTTATGGAAAACATAGGGTTACCTGTTATTTCCTTCTTTATTGTCTTTACTTTTATAGTGCTAAAACTTCCGGCCTTTGATGAACTTGTGGATTCTTTTATCTATGGAGGCTTTGTAGGAACTGGCATCGCATTTGCAACTTGCATGACATCTTTTGTTCACTATCCCAGCCTTGACGGTCAGTTTGTTATTATTACACTCATTACTAGAATTTCCGTTCATTCTGCAATCTGCTCTTTAGCAGGGTTTATTATTCATCAGATTTTGCTAAAGAAAAAATCTTATCTCCTACTTATTCCTATTGTTTTATTGATTTTTCTTTTTTCTGTTGATTACTTTGTAAATCAAATTTTTTCAAAAAGTGTAAAACTTTCTGGAATTGAAATTTTGCCAGTTTTAATTTCTATTATTTTTGCGCTTGTTATTGTTGCAGTCGTTGTAGTCCTTGTCCGTTTTACTTTAAAAAGAGATATTGCAGGTGAAAAGGCCTCCTCTGTTTTTTATGACAAGGGAAGTATTCTTATTGCACTGGTTTTAGCTCTTTTGTTTATTATACAAGCGTTTTGTGTCAGGTATAATGAATTGGGAACAATTCGTTTTATTTCGCCTGATGGAAACTGGACTTTTGATTTGCCTAAAAAATTTAGTGAAGTAAAAGAAACAAAAAGCGAAAGTATTTTTAATTTTGAAGAAGAAACAGGAGAGGTCTTTTATAAGAATGAATTTGGCTCTATAAATTTATACATATATTACGATGCAAAAAAGGCCATAGAAGATTTGTATGTTTCTTATAAGATAGAGGACAATGTAAGAAAAGTGAATGGTTGGGATGTTTCTGTTTCTTCAAATAGTTTTCTTGCAGAAGATTCATATTCAAACCCATATATGTTATATCAAAAATCATATTACCTGAAAAAAGGTAACAAAGAGGTTTTGATAGATACTTTTAGTGACAAAGAAGATGATGAGGAAGCTAAAAAGGCTGCAAGAACTTTAATTAGAACCTTGGAGGCAAAGAATGAATAATAGGACAGGGAAGGTTAAAATTTTTATAAGTCTTGTAATTGTTTCTTTTTCTTTGCTCATGTCTGTACCAGCACAGACAGAACATGAAGGAGATTGGTTTTCTGCAAACACGCTTGCATCCGTCGTAAAACTTAGCAGTGTTATAAGAACTTATGAAGTAGAAGGTCTTGCTGATAATTATCAGTATCACACTAAGGGAAACGATCCTGATTTTGGAAAAGCTACAGTTGTATCTGAACGTGAAAAATTTGTAGCAGTTGGTTCAGGAGTTGTAATTTCCAAAGACGGACTTATTATATCAAATGCTCATGTAACAAGGGCTTATCTAAAACCTGAAATATCTTCTAGCGGTAGGGTTGGTCCTAACGGAAAACCTGTAAAGATAGTGACGATAAATCCTTACCCATCCATCATGTTTGTTGGTGTAACGGATAAGAATAAAATTGAAAACGGAAATGATGCACAAAGCTTAAAATATGTTGCTTACATTCTAGAAGATGATCATGATTATGATAATTACAAACGGGATAGGGCTGTTTTAAAAATCCTTTATACTGCCCACATGGGAAGCGATGGCTTTCCTGTTTTAGATGAAAAAATAAAAGATGTGGACGTTCCATATGTTAAATTTGGAAATCCATTCAGGACATCTTTTTCTGACAGAAAGGTCCGCGCAATAGGATTCCCAGGAACAGGAGATCCAAATCGTTCAGCAAGGACTGTGGGTGAGCTTTTGGGGTACGAAAGTGATGCCGCATCAAAGATTTTGCACACTTGCTATATTGCAGGTGGAAATAGTGGTGGGGGACTTTTTTATAAAGATAATCTCATCGGTATAAACACTTGGGATAACTTAAAAGATAAAAGCAGACCTTTGGGAATGTCGCAACCAGTAACATATTGGTTTGATATTTTATTAAAAACTGTATGGCGGTATCCAAAGCTTGAGATTCCAGAAGGTTTGGATTTGGACTGGTTAGCAGATGACCCTAGTGTAGAAGCTTACAAGAATGAAACTCAGGTTCTTCTTACTCTTGTATCTGAATCTGACAAAAACACACCGGTTACAAAAGGAAAAATATACACACATCGGATAGATACCGATATTTCTGACGTTCTTACTTATTTGAACATAGCAGGAGAACTTGATGATGCCGCTGCCATTGTTTATTACCTGCAGTATTTTTCTGTGGACGAACTTGTAGAAAGAACAGGTTTTACAAAAAATTATATAGAACTTTTTTCAACGGTTTCTGATACGAAACAAATTCGCAATATGATGAAGCCACAAATGCAGCCTTATTTTGATGAATGGTACAACAATACTTTTTATTGCAAAGAATTTAGACTAGACGATTCTGATGGAAGAACTGTAATTTCTGTTCCAAAAGGTTCCAAATTGAATTTTACTTTTGTGCCGGCAGGAGACGGAAAACCTACAACATTTACGCTTACAGCTGGGGAAGATTATATGCAAGGCCCATACACTGTTTCTGTAAGCCAATAAAAGACTATGATTGTTGAGTTGTTTCAGAATGTGACATTCTGTGAAAATATTTTTTTTGGAATGTCACTTGGCATTTTATTATTTTCTCTTGCATTCGCAATTTTTCTTGCGATAAAAAAACTTAATATTGCAAAACCCTTAAGCATTTTAGGAATTGCTTTTGTGCTATCAGATTGCCTTTTACTATTCTTTTTGCTTTTTAACTCAGGGAATAGCGGTGACAAGCCTATAACAATTGCTCAGGCACTTTCTTCTTCTGTAATGGGCACGGCTCAATTAATTACGCTTGATATTGATTATGGGTCCCTTATTGCAGCTGCTAATGGTAAGGTATTGTTTTTATTAACTGTTTCATGTATTTTAACCCCAATTGTTTGGGGTAGTTTTCTTCTTTCTTTATTTGAAACTTTTTCCAGCTGGATTGCATATCAGATTTTTCATTTTTTTGTACCAGTATATATTTTTTCCGAGTTAAATGAAAATTCGCTGGTTCTTGCAGAGAATATAAAATCTTCAAAAAGCAATCGCTGTCTTTGTGTTTTTTGTGATGTAGGAGAAAATGTATCTAGCGAATTAAAAGAGAAGGTAAAAGAAACAGGTTGCTTACTGTTTAAAAAATCAGAGCTAAATTATTTTAAGTCACCAGCTTTTAGCCAAAGTTTTTTTGAAATATCAGAAAATCAGGATGAGAATCTTTCTCATGCTAAGGACTTTATCTTAAAGTATACAGAAAAATATAAAGATCAAGATTATTCTCTTGTAAAGGTATTTTTATTTTCTGAACAAGAAGAAACTCCATTTGTTCTTTCTTCAATAGATAAAAAATGCTTGCCAGTGATTTTGATAAATAGAAATAGATTCATTGTTAATGATTTATTTTTTAAGTACCCCCTCTATAAGGCAATAAATAAAAGTGATAAAACTTTATCCTTGCTTATACTTGGGGCGGGCAAGGTTGGGCAAGAGATATTGAAGACTGCTGTTTGGTGCAGTCAAATAGGCAAGGATTATAAGTTAAAATTTACAGTATTGGATAAGGATGCTGATAGGGCAGAGCAAAGGCTTAGGTTGGATTGCCCTGAACTTTTTTGTGGCGAATATGATATCTCTTTTATTCACTCTGATGTTGCATGTATAGATTTTATAGAAAAAATTAAAAGCCATTCTCCTGAAGCTAATTACATTTGTGTCTGTTTAGGAAATGATGAACTTAATATTCAAACTGCTTTCCAGCTTACTATTTATGCGCACAGAAATAGTAGTAAAAAAACTTTTCCCTTCATAGCAGTTCAAGTCAAAGATGTTAGTAAAAATACCATAATCTCTGAAAACACAAAATTATTCAAAGTTTTTGGTGGTAATAATCTTATATATTCAACTGCAATAATAAATTCTGAATTGGAAAATCTTGCCTTGAATATTCAGCAAATTTATATGAATGGTGAAAGTGACAAAAAGAAAGTTTTTAGAGAATATTATAAAGATGAATATAATGTAAAAGCTTGCAGGGCGAATGCCCTTCATATTAAGTATAAACTTTTTTCTCTAGGATATAGTATGGTTCCTTTAGAAAAGGGAAAAGAAAATAAATTTTTAAAAGAAAAGGTATTTTCTGAAGAAAATGTTCAGACCCTTACGAAAATTGAGCATGATAGGTGGAATGCATACACAAGAAGTGAAGGGTGGTGTAGGGCTAGCTTAAAACAAATCTCTGATGCAGGATGTAATTCAACAAAAATAAAGGATGCAAAACTTCATGCCTGCTTATGTTCTTGGGAAGAACTTGATGAGGTCAGCAAATATTTTAATGTTGACTATAAAAAATTTGACAGGGATTTTGTGGAAAATATTCCTAGAATTCTTGGTATGGTTAAAGATTATAAAACAGTAAGCGATGTTAGGTATTTAATAGAAAAAGCAGAATAAAAGATGGAGGTTTTTATGGGAATGTTTTCTTGGCTTAATGAAGGTTCCGAAGGGGTAAATGAAGATAATGGTCTTTTCAATGCAGTGGGCTGTCTTTGTTTGCTTGCAATGTATGTGGACGGTAAAGTAACAAATGATGAGAAGCAGACTGTTATTGATATAATAAAAAACGATGAACTGTTTAGCAACTTGTCTATTGAAAACAAAATGCTGATGTTTGGAAAGATGGTGCAAGAAGTTAATGATGCTGTAAAATCTGATTACACAGATAATCTTATTGCGCAAAAGTGTAATGTCATTTTTGATCTAGGGGAAAGTGAATTTGCCTTTGAAAAGATTAATCAGGTTGTTAATGCTGACGGAAAGGTCACTGATGATGAGCAATCATTCATTAAATCTATAGGAAGAACATTACGAGTTCCCACAGAAGATTCTGAAAGGGACAAAGGGCTTCTTAATTCTGTTATGAGTTTATGTTTGCTAGTGGCCCTTTTGAATAAGGTTGACCGTGAAGATGAATTCCACATGATTTTAGGTATCATAAGAAATGACAATAAATTTAGTCAACTCTCTACAAAATATAAAACCAAGGTTTTAGGCGAGTCTTTAAAAGAGGTTCGGGGGATTTTGCAATTAGGAAAATCTGAAGATATAGATGATTTTGTTATGAAAAAGTGTGAGGTCATAAAAAATCTTAAAGAGAATTCTTTTGCAATAGCAAAAATACAACAGGTAATAGATGCAGATAAAAGACTATCAAAAATGGAATTGAAGTTTATAGATTCCATTACCAAGTGCCTGAATACTTTAGCTAGACAAGGTTAAATAAGGAAGTGAAGAATGGATAAGTCAAAGCTTAATTCTAATAATTATTTTGCGTTTATAAGTTATTCTAGAAAGGACATAAAGGATGCAAAGTGGATTCATTCTTCACTTGAAAAATTTCATATCCCTGCAAAGCTTCCAAGACCTGCTGACTCTGAGCCTGTCCCTAAGCCTCTTCGCTGTTTCAGAGATATAAACGATTTAGACGTTATGCCAGAGTCCTTTGTTACAGGAATTGCAAATGCAATTGCTGTAACAAAGTTTCTTGTAGTTGTTTGTAGCCCGAACGCTGCACAAAGTACAGCAGATGGCAATCATTATGTTGACTGGGAAATACAGGAGTTTATAAAGATTCACGGGCTTGACTACGCAAAAAGTCATATACTTCCTGTAATAATAGGCGGAAAAATTTCTTACAACCAAGAAGAAAGTGAATGTTTGCCCCCAAGCATCTATAAACTAGGCGATGATTTTCTTGAACATAATTTTCCTATTCTTGACTATGGGGATGAAAATGTTCTTACAAAAGAAGCAAAGAATGATTTCATTTTGAAAATCCTTGCATTTTTGTTGCAGGTAAAATATTCCGTTTTAAATGACCGCTACCAAAAGGCCCTAAGAAGAAGACGTCACTTTATTTTGGGCTTGACGCTTTCTCTTGCAGCAGTTTTTGCTGTAATTTCAACAGTTGCAATTTTGGGTTGGAAAAAGGCAGATGAAAGTCTTGCCCTTAGCTATTACAGGCAAGCACATAATCTTTTGAAATCAAATGATGTTAGCAAGGCCCTTGCCTACTACAATAAGAGTTTAAAACTTGATTCTAATCCTGTGGTTCAGGATGAAGTATATAGTTTAATAACAAATTCTTCTTGGCTGGTTGAAAAAGATGAGCTGTCAGAATTGCAAGAGACTTCAGTAAAAAGCCCGTATACGGCTAGTGTAACTGACGATGGTATCTTGCAGCTTGCTGATGCAGGGTCTAAGGCAGTGCTTTTTCAAGATACTGCAAAAGCTGGTTACAGTTGGTATAACAAAGAATCATCTGTTCTTGCCCTCTTGGATTCTTGTTTTGCCACTGATAATAGTATTTTTGCTTATAAGCAAGAAAAAAAGAATAAATCCTTTGATAAGGCGGATTCCTTTATAATTACAATTTTAAACTTTGCTACAATGGAAACTTTTGAAGTCCAAAGAGATTTAATGCTATCTGCATGGGCTCTTTCTCCGGATGGTCAGTTTTTAGTCTATTCTGCTAATGTTGCGAATGAAGTTTACGAGCTTTCTGTATATGATGTCTCAAAAAGACAAACACAATGGTCAAGGCGGGAACGCTTTCCTCGCACAAAAATTTTGTTTAGCCCTGATAGTGTTCATTTTGCAACAAGCGGAAATATTCTTTTTGGTGATACATTTTCAAACGAAGTGCAAATAAATAATTGCTTTTCTAAAGATGAAGAAGTTGTTGCAAGTGTTAACGGTTCTGTCGACAAGATGGCTTTTAGCCATGACGGTCGCCATCTTGCAGTTTTTTCAAGTAAAAATGAATTAAGCGTATTCAATAGCCGTGATGGTTTGCAACTTGTAAATCCTAGGCTCTTTTCTAAAAACGTAATAGCTTTGGACTTTACTAGAGATGATAACAGGTTACAGGTAAGGTTTGAAGACAGTGAGAAAAAGGAGTATGAGCTTAGGGTCAATACTTTGAATTTTTCTACTTTAAAATCATCACTTTATGCAGCTGTCATAAATGACAGTCTTTTACTTAATAAAGATTACGTGTGTAATTTTTGTGGGAATGCAATAGATGGACTTTTTCTTGAAGTTAGGAATTTACATGCTAATGGGGATTTTTTTCTTACTCCCCTTGATGAAAAAGTTCAATCTTCTTTATTAGGCTTTATTAGAAAATCTCCTTCAGGCAATACTTTGTTTTTTGCTTCTGGTAGGTCCTCAAAAAAAGAAGAAAAAGGTTTTGTTGAAGTTTACTCCGTGGATTTTAATAGGGCTGAATATCTTTTGCATAAGCAAGAAGTTGAAGTTCCTTTCCAAGTTACAGACATTAATCCTATATCCGATAAATATGCAATTGTTTATTCAGGTGAAACAGCAAAGCAAAAGAAAGTATTTCTTTTGGAGCTAAATAATGAAAACTATTCCTTAAAAGACTTTGAGGCAGAAAAGTGCTACGCATATGCCCTTAATGAAAAGAATGAACTTTTTACGCTTAGTGAAAACTCAGACGGTAAGGGGCTGGTAAAAAAGTGGGATGCCATAAAGCAAAGCGAAAAGTGGTCAGTTCCTCTTGATACAAAAGTATACCTTGGGGCTATGGCTGCTTGTGACACTAAAGGAAATTCTTATTTTGTTTTAAATAACAAAAAAATTATTGCCTTTGATAAAAAGGGAAATATCCGTTATGACTTTGAAGCCGAAAAAAGAGTGACTATGCTGAACCTTAACAAGGATTCTTCTTTGATGATTCTTGGTACCAATCCCTATATAAGTGGTAGAGAGGTTAGTGATATTGAAGTAAGGGAAACAAACGATGGAAACGTAAGGTTTAAAACTGATTATGAAAGTGAGAAGCCTGTTTCCATAACAAAAGCAAAATTTTCTGACCAATCAAATATTCTTCATATTGCTGGAAGCTATAGGGCTAAAAAGGATAATGCATATTTGGGCTTCTATGATGTTTGGGATATAAATTCATCTATAAAGTTTAATACAGATTTCACAATGAAAATCAGCAAGGTATTTAATTTTGATTTACTTCCTGATGGAACTTCACTCTTGTATTCAAACGGAGGCATAATCAATAAAAAGAGCTTTACAAGGAACAAAAATAGCCTTGCTGAATTACAAGGGGATTTACTCTATCAAAAAATTGGGGGCTGGTCACTTAATAAATATGATGTGCCACAAGCTTTTGAAAGTAGGAT
>CAJOQA010000117.1 GCA_905236465.1 uncultured Treponema sp. | reverse complement strand
TGTGTAAACGTCTGAACCTGTAAGGCCGTCAAGAAGATTGCGGATAACCTGCAAAGTTGCTGTTGCCTGAGCATCTACGTTCTGGGAAACAGTACCGGTAAGCTTTCCGTTACCAATCGCTTCAATTGCGTCTGCGTTTGCATCGTAACCAAAGATCGGAACACCTGCTGGGTAGTTAGAAGCCTGTAAACAACCCATAGCCATACCGTCGTTGTTAGAAACAACTAAGTCAAGCTGATCGCCGTACTTTGTTGCCCAGTTACCCATTGCCTCTGTAGCGGCATTTGCATTCCAAGTAGAACCGTCAGTACCAGTCATTGCCTTACCCTCAAGCTCTACTACTTTGAAAGTCTGACCACCGATGTCTACTGAACCTTCCTTAGAAACAGTTGGGTCTGTTGAGCCATCCCAAGTACCAAGTGCACGGCGGGCACCTTCTGTACGAGCCTTAGAGTCATTGTGACCTACGTCACCAATGCAAAGAACATAACCGATAATACCGTCACCATTGCGGTCAATAACAGCTGGATCAGCACCGTTAAGATAGTCAACAATAAGCTGACCCTGAACAGCTCCGCCACCTGCTGCATCAAAACCTACATAGTAGGTCTTGTTGTTCCAGTTCATTGCAGAAGCAGACATATCAATCTGACCTGAAACTGGATCTGAAGGCTGTCTGTTAAAGAAAACAAAGGGCTTATCCTTATTCTGGATGACTTTTGCGCCATTACCACCCTTAGAACATGATGACAAAGCAGCAACAGAGAGTACAGCTGCAGAAAGTGCAAGAATTGATTTTTTCATTTTAATCTCCTAACTAAAAAAGTGGAAACGTTTCCTGCTTAACGCTTCCCTCAAGTATTTTACATGATACACCGCTTTTTAACACTTGTCAACTTTTTACAGAGCAAATAGACCCCATTCTCATTCTTTTTTGCCTTGTATCTTCTAGCAAAGCCTTAAGTTTTTCTGAATTCTCATCTTTAATGGCCCTTCTGAATTCTTCCATTTTCTGCTGGAAAACCTCAATGTGGGAGCAGAGTTTTTCTTTATTTGAAATAAAAAGCTCAGTCCAAAGGGGGGCGTTTATCATGGCAATCCGGGTCAAATCCTCAAAGGAGCCACCACCAAAGGCAGTGATCCCTTCATCTTGGGCGCTTTCCACAAGGGCAGAAGCTATTACGTGGCAGAGCTGAGATGTAAAGCCTATTTTATAGTCATGGATGTCGCAAGAAGTTTCCGTAATGCGGGAAAATCCCATGGCAGTAATCAGGTCTTTCATAAGGAGAAGATTTTCTTTCTTATTATAGTCCTGCGGAATAAGAATATAGTTGTGGTTCACAAAAAAACTTGCCTTAGAAGCGGCATAGCCTTCTTTTTCTCCACCAGCCATAGGATGCCCTATTATAAAGTCAACGTCGCTTCTCATAAGGGAAGGCAGGGACTTTTCAAAAATTCCCTTGACTCCGCTTATATCAGTGACAATAGAATCAGCCTTAAAAAAATCCCTGTTTACCTTAAGAAAATCTAAAGTTGCATGGGGATACAGGCACACAAAGACAAAATCACATTCGGCAAGCATCAGCTGAACTTTATCTGAAGTAAAGGTCTTATCCACGACCCCCTCAGATAAAGCCTGGGACAAGCAGGCAGTGCTCCTGTTGCAGGCATAGATTTTGCCACAGGAACCACTGATGCTCAAAACATTCTGCCGGATTGCCTTGGCCAGGGAACCACCCATGATTCCCAGGCCGACTATACCATAAACAAGGTTTTCTAGTTTTCTCATAAAGTCTTTCCGTCAACTGCGGCAATTTTTGTAAGTTTTTCTGTAAGTGCCTCAAACTGACCTGGGGTCAGCTGCTGGCTTGCATCGCTTAAGGCTTTTTCCGGATTGCAGTGGACTTCAATTTCAAGGCCGTCTGCACCAATAGCAACCGCAGCTTTTGCAAGCTCACCTACCATCCATCTGATTCCACAGGCATGGCTGGGGTCTATGACGATAGGCAGGTGGCTAACCTTATGCAAGTAAGGAACAGCACTTAAATCCAGACAGTTACGGGTGTAATTATCGTATGTGCGGATTCCCCTTTCGCAAAGAATCACGTTCTCGTTACCGCTTGCCATTATGTATTCAGCTGACATCAAAAGCTCGTCGATAGTGCCAGAAAGCCCTCTTTTTAAGAGAACAGGCTTACCACTCTTTCCCAACTCCTTCAGCAAGTCAAAGTTCTGGAAGTTACGGGCACCAACCTGAATCATGTCCACATCCTCAAAGTACTTTAACTCTGAAATTGCCATCAATTCTGTACAGATTGGAAGTCCTGTCTCTTTTTTGGCCAAAGAAAGAAGACGAAGCCCCTCTACCCCAAGGCCTTGGAAACTGTATGGAGAAGTGCGGGGTTTGTAAGCGCCACCGCGCAGCATCTTTGCACCTGCCTTCTTGACTGCACGGGCAGCATCCAGAATCTGCTCTTCATTTTCTACAGAGCAAGGACCTGCAATAAGGGGAACTGATTTTCCATCCCCAATAACAGCAGGAGTAACACCTGTTTGATTGCCACCAACTACAATTACTGTGTTTGCCGGATGAAAACTGCGACTGGCCATTTTATAAGGAGCAGAAACACGTTCGGCAGTCTCTACGATATCATTTGCAAGAAAGTCTTCGGGGTCTAATTTAGAAGTATCACCTAAAAGACCGACAATTGTCTTGTCCACGCCTTTTGAAATGTGAACTCCAAGTCCCTTTTCCTTTACCTGAGAAATGAAGGAATCAACTTCTTTTTCGCCAGCATCTTTCTTCAATACTATAATCATTTTTATACTCCTATAAAAAAAAGAACCTTCCAAAAGCGGAAGGTTCTTCTAAAATTACCTGTTATTTTTTAGTGAAGGCACATCACGCATTTTTACGTGACTTCCGCTTAGGCCTTACCAAACAGGCAAAATGAGAACCAATAAAAGCTAAAGTAAAAGTAAGCCAACATGAGATTATTGATTTTCTGTGCCCAACGGACTGTGTTCTTCATAATAATTGTATGGTAGCAGATTTTAATGTTTCTGTCAATAGAGGCAAAACAAAAATCCATCCTGGATTTTTGTTTTGATTGCAGAAAAGAAAGCAACAAGTTGCTTTCTTTTCTGCAGGCGCTAATACGCGCCCTTCATGGCGCTTTTACTTTTGGCAAGGAAGTTTTAGTTTGTTTGCTACGATGATTAGTGTTATTGCTGGTGCTAAGTATGTTGAGCATAGATGTCATGTTGAGCTAAGCGAAACATCTAGCGGTACATTTTGTCTGCTACAATGAACAGTGCTATTGCTAAGTGGATAACGTGCCAGGTCGATGACGCTAGCACTTAGCAGTTAGTTGTGGAAACCTCGAAAATGCGACACTATTTTTTAATCAGGGTTTTCATTATCAAGTTGTAAAATATACAGATTATAATTATCAACCGCACGGGACTGGTAGGAATCTCTAAAATGACTAAACATTACCATTGAGCAAAAGCAAACAATTCCACCTGCAATACTAAGGGTATGAATATCCTCGTTATCTGTAAAATGAGGAACTCCACACACAGTTCCGACACCAACACCTATAGACACATAAGTCATAATTTCCCAAAATTTAGTCTTCTTTAATAGAGGTCTATTAACTTCAAGATTTTTTAAGATTTTATTAACAGCCCAATAAGAGAATTTTGTTCCATCAATATACTGATAAGAATGGAAACCTGTAAGGGAATCTTGATGTATAAGTAAATTAGAAAAATCAAACTGTCTATCAATACAAACACTTTTATCTTGCACAACCTCATCTTCTTGTCCATAACAAAAGGAAGGAAAACAAAGCAATAAAGAAATTATTAGGAAACAAAGGGAATTCTTATGCATATACTTTCCTCATCATATCCAGCTTTCCCTGAAGCAATTCCAGTAGGAATAGCAAGAGCTAATGCTCCAGAAACCTGTCTGTCCTACAACAGGAAAATTTGCAACACTACCAATGCCAACACCTATAATTCCGCCAACAACAGCTCCTGCTGCAGCAGAAATCACAGCACATTGTATTTTTTTCGGTATCTTTTTTCTAATCCTAGAAAAAATTCCTCTACTTTCAGATAAATCACATTCAGAACAGAAATACTCTAATGAAGACTTTGAAATCTCAGCGTAATACATTACGTTATCCAAATCTTTACCTTCCAAATTTCCCAAAGCTCGAATTTCTATCTCAGATATAGCATCAAAAATATCTTCTAAAGAATTTTCTGCACAACCTAAAGAATTTTCAATTTCTTGTATATACGAAAAAGCAACATCTGTTATATACCCATTTTCAATAAGAAAAACAGCAGAGGACATACCATCTTCAATATCAAAAAAATAATAGGAATCATTATTGTCAGAATCAGCAGAAAAAAGATTTCTTGATTTTTCAGTTAAACTTCCTTGATATTTCAAAATTTCAGAAAAAGATTCTGAAATATCAGAATATACTCCAAAATTATAGTTATCTAACAATTTTTTTTTGAGAACTACAATCTTTTACAAGATTACTGCAAGACGTCAAACAGAATAAAACCGCAAACACAATTCCTAATAAAATTTTTTTTATCATACTATCTCCATATAAACTTAAAAATAATATATATTTTATTTAAAATTATGTCAATAGTTGCACAAATTGAAAGGAACTTTTAGTGATATTGCTGGTGCTAAGTATGTTGAGCATAGATGTCATGTTGAGCTAAGCGAAACATCTAGCGGTACATTTTGTCTGCTACAATGAAAAGTGCTATTGCTAAGTGGATAACGTGCCTCGTCGCTGCCACTTAGCATGGTCCTTGAGTGACGTCAGTCTAAACAGTTACTTGAAATCCATTGTTGAATACGGGAATTTAGATTTTCAATAGCAGCTGTTGGTTTTGAAAGTTTTTGAAAGTTTTTGAAAGTTTTCATGGGCTGTGCTAGCCTTAGTAGCTAGATATATGTAGTTTGAAAGTAAGTTGCTATCGTTGCTGCCATAGCTCCACTCAGACTCAGTATTTGCGTTTATATCTTTAACAGCCACAACTGTTCCTGATTTGTCCCAAAGATATAGATAGGCACATTCGTTTTCTATTGATTTTGCCCCCGTATAGTCACCAAACTCAGATAATAAGGTCATTTTTGTTGAATCGTCATCCCAATATTCTATTATGTTGTCTGAAGTTACAGTTGACAAGGTAATTAGGCGGTTACTACCTGTAAAACTGAATCTTGTCCGCTTAGAAGCCTCAACAACAAATTCAAGATATGCATCTTCTTCTCCCATAGGCATAAAAAGCTCAGTGTTGACTATACCAGGAACGCTGCTTTTAGTGCATTTTAAAATAAAATAAATATATTCATTATCGAGATTAGTTGTTGATTATGAATAGATGTATGCGGTGTCATCATCAATTAATTCCGCATAAAGTTTTTTAACTGTTATTTCCAACTCTCCTGCATTCTCAAATTGTCGCTTTGACATCGTTTCATTTACATCGATGGTGCTTCCGTTATAGCTAAAGTCGCTAAGATTTCCACCAAGTGCAAGCTCTTTTAGTATTCCTACAATTACATTTGGAGCAGAAGATGAGGAACCGCACAATGATTGATAGGTTGCGTTATCATTGTCTGAGCCAAAAGGCGAAGAATCTTGGTTTGCCACGCAAACACTAGATGTTTCGCTACGCTCAACATGACGATGATGATAATGTATAAATTTCAAGTTAATCTACTATACAAATTTTTTCGATAGTGTCAAAATTCACACAAACTAAAAAAAAAGAGCAGATATTGAAAACTTTTGCCTAATTATGCTAAACTAGCCGCAGTTTTTAACGGAGGCTTCTATGAAGAAAAGTTTAGTAAGCGCACTTGTTGCCGGAGCAGTACTTTTAGCACTCACCTCCTGCGCAAAAGGCGCAAAATCAAGCGGAGCAGAGTTTATCTTGGCAAATGGAGCAGAACCACAGTCCCTTGACCCATCAAAAATTCAGGGTATACCGGAAGACCGCATTTACACAGCTCTTTTTGAAGGGCTTGTTGCATACGACCCAAAAACATGTAAGGCAGTTCCTGGAGTTGCAGAAAGCTGGGACCATTCAGAAGACGGAACAGTTCTAACCTATCACTTAAGAAAGACAGAATGGAGTGACGGCACTCCCATTACAGCACAAACATTCGTAGATTCATGGCGCTACTACCTTTCACCCGAAACAGCTGCTGAATACGCATACATGCCTGCTGCAATCATAAAGGGCGGTACCGATTACAATGCTGGCAAAGCCGGCCCTGAAACATTGGGAGTCACAGCAATTGACGAGCAGACTCTTGAAGTTCAGCTTGAAGGTTCTATTCCTTACGCAGTAGACGTAATGGCTCACTATTCATTCAGCCCGCTTCCTTTACACGCAATGGAAAAGTTCGGCAATGACTGGACAAAGCCAGAGAACTTTGTAGGAAACGGTCCCTTTGTCCTTGAATCATGGAAGCCACAGGAAAGAATCACTGTAGTTCCAAACGAAAAATACTGGAACAAGGAAAACGTATTCCTTGACCGTATCACTTTCCTTCCTATAGAAAACGATACAACAGCATACAACAAGTACAAGAGTGGAGAACTTGACTGGGACACAAACATTCCAGAAGAACTTTTAGGCGAAATCCGTCTACGTGATGACTACCACGTTTCTCCTCAGTTAGCATCATATTACTATGAGTTCAATGTAACTGATCCAATCCTTAGCGATGTACGAGTACGTAAAGCTTTAGCAAAGTCTATTGACCGCCAGCAGCTTGTAGAAAAGGTTCTTGGTGCAGGTCAGATTGCAGCTGATGCCTTTGTTCCTCCAATGGATGGCTACACACCAACAATCGGAAACCCATATAACATCTTAGAAGCTCAGGATTTACTTGCTGATGCAGGTTACCCAAATGGACAGGGATTCCCAAAACTTACAATCATCTACAATACAAACGAATCTCACAAAAAAATAGCTGAATATATTCAGCAGCAGTGGAAAGAAAACCTTGGTATTGAAGTAAGTCTTGAAAACCTTGAATGGGCAACATTCCTTGCAAAGAGACAAGACAATGACTTCCTTATTTCTCGTGCAGGTTGGGTAGGTGACTACCTTGATCCATCAAACTTCCTTGAACTTTGCAAGAGCGATGGTGGAAGCGGTAACTGGGGCAACAACGACGGCCACTACAAGAACGATGAATTTGATAGACTTCTTAAAGAAGCAACAACAAGTGATGACCAAACAGAACGCATGGCAATCCTCCGCTCAGCGGAAGACATCATGATTACACAGGACCAGGCCTTCATTCCCCTTTACTACTATGTCTCTAAGAACATGATCGACACAGACAAGTGGGACGGCTGGTACATGAACACTCTGGATAAGCACCCCTACGTAGGCCTGAAACCTCGTAAATAGGAACTTTTTCACTACAACATAGCTCCCCCTGTCATTTCAACAGGGGAGAGCCTTTTAGTACAGCAATAGAAATCGAGATTCAGAATCAAGTTCGGAATCTGACCCCACCCCCAAACTCCCGTTTCTTTTTTCTAAAAATTCAAAAACTATACCTTGTCAAGAGCTTTTTTTTGTGTTAAAATCTTTAGACTGTCCATAACATTGCACGAAACGCAACAAGAACATTGCATTTTATGCAACAACAAAACCAAAGACAGGCCTTGATTCGGGAGTTTTTTATGGGAAAATTCGTTATTAAGAGACTTTTAAGTCTTATCCCTACAATGTTTCTTATCGTTACTTTCAGTTTTTTTATTGTGCGCATAGCACCAGGCGGACCTTTTTCCAGCGAAAAAAAAGTCTCTCCAGAAGTTATGGCAAACCTTATGCACAAGTACCGCATGGACGAACCTTTAGTAAAACAGTATGCCCGCTACATGTTCGACATGTTACACGGAGACTTAGGGCCTTCTTATAAAAACAAGGACTACACGGTAAACCAGCTCATCGGCGCTTCCATGCCAAACTCTATGTTGCTTGGCATAACAGCCCTTTTTATCGCCTTAGTATGCGGAACACTCGCGGGTTTGGTTTCTGCCGTAAAGCAAAATTCCTGGGCAGACTACACCTTTATGTCATTTGCAAGTTTAGGGCTTTCCATCCCCCTCTTCGTAGTAGGGCCATTGGCTGTTCTAGTTTTTGCAATAAAGTTAAAGTGGCTTCCCACATCAGGTTGGATTGATTCTAGGGCGGGACTTGTTACCTTGATACTCCCCTCATTAACCTTGGCCCTCCCCTACTTCTCTTCTATTTCCCGCCTTACAAGGGCTTCAGTTCTAGAAGTTTTACGGTCTGATTATGTCCGCACAGCTCACGCAAAAGGACTAAAAAAATCAGTAGTCTTGTTCCGCCACGT
>CAJOQA010000116.1 GCA_905236465.1 uncultured Treponema sp. | reverse complement strand
TTTAGAAAAGTGGCAGTTGCCGTTCTGTAGCCTTAAGAAATGAAACTTGATGGCTTTGGGTAACTATATCTTTCTCGCTTATGCTACCTAGAAGGATTGGGGAGCTAGGCTCGTGACTCTTATAATTTTTAACTGCCTCTTCCGCTGATTGGTTTGCATAGCAATATTTACAGCCATTTGGACATGAATTATAGGCCCCTATGTCGTGGCTTGACATACAAGTACAGCCATGCCGCATTCCCTTATGTTTTAAATCCTTAAAGTCAGCGTCATTTGCCTGTGCAATAGTACTTAGCTTTATGCAACCAGGACCTAGTATACCATAAGACGAAAAGTCTTGGTTTGTCGCGCAAGTCTGAAGCCGAAAATTATACTTTTGAGCAATAGTAGCAAAGCCTTTGGCCAGTTCCTGCATATCTTCTTCACTCAGCATAAGAAGTTCAGGCATATTAAACTGTACTTTACGATAGTATTCCACAAAAGAAAAAATACACCGATTTATATGGCGACAAAGGCGGGCTGCCATATGGGCAAAGGTTATAAGATGTTGCTGGATTGTGTATTTTTTTGTCAGCAATACAGGATCGTAACGCCAAGCAATTTTTTCTTTACCCACAAGCTTTTCAAGTTTTAAGAGAGTATCAATGCTCTTATCTATTCCAGGAACACCAGGCTCTATATCCTTCCCATAGGCAGTTATCGTATAAAAAAAATATGTGTTGAACCTGCCGGTTATCTCATTCAGGCGGTCTAGAATAGGCTCATAATTCTTAGAGCAGAAAACCACACAGTCCACTTTTTTAGGGTCAAGCTCATAACGGCTCACCTTTTCTTCAAACAGAGGATTTCGCACATAGACAAAACCCTCCTTAAAGCGGTTCAAGAGCCATTCGCTATAATACTGTACAGTATCTGTCCTACCGCCAGTGTTGATAATCATTTTACTTGGTTTTCTAATTCAGAGCCTTCTGCAAAAGCACTAATATTAGAAAGTGTTGTTTCTGCAATTGACTGAAGGGCGTTGCTTGTTAAGAAAGCCTGATGAGCTGTGATTATTACATTGGGGAATGTCATAAGGCGGGCAAGAACATCATCCCTAATGACATCAACAGACCAATCATCAAAAAAGTACTTGCTTTCCTCTTCGTAAACATCAAGGGCAGCTCCACCGATTATCTGCTTCTTAAGGGCATAGACCAAAGCCTTAGTATCGATAAGGGCACCACGTCCTGTATTTATTATAACAGCATCCCTTTTCATCAACTGCAAGGACTGTTCATTTACAATGTGCTTTGTATCCTCTGTTAACGGGCAGTGCAAGCTTAATACATCAGCATCCTTGAAAAGTTGCTGCAACTGTACATATTCAAAGCCCTTTGCATTTGCCCAATCTTTATTTGGATAGATATCATAAAGCTCTATCTTCATCCCAAAGCCGCTTAAAATCTCAGCCATTATCCGACCGATTTTTCCAGTTCCCAAAATACCGGCTGTAAGTCCATTTAAATCGCGACCGGTAAGCCCGTTAAGCGTAAAGTTTCCTGTTCTAGTACGCATATAAGCTTGGGGAATGCGACGGGTAAGGGACATCAAAAGGGCAACCGCATGCTCTGCGACAGAATGTGGAGAATAGGCCGGAACTCTTACAACCTTTATTCCTTCTTTTTCAGCAGCATTCAAATCTACATTATTAAAGCCGGCGCAACGAAGGGCTATCAGTTTTATTCCGTTTTCTGAAAGAATTTTTATAACTTCAGAATCCAGCTTATCATTTACAAAAACACAAACTACATCATAGCCCTTTGCGGCAAGTGCAGTTTTTTCATCAAGATGGAAGTCAAAAAAATCAATATTATATAGAAAGTTTTTATTGGCTGTTGTAAAGGCATCTCTGTCGTAACTTCTAGTATCATAAAAGGCTATTTTTAATTCAGATGCTTTCATTGAAATCCTCCAAATATACTTTTTTTAAGCCTTTATATAATACTAAATTTCTCAAATAAATTCCACTAGTCTATTGAATAACAAAGAGCTACTATACTGAATCGAAAAGCCACAACCGTAGCTAGGCTGCGATCGTGGCATACGGGCGACTTTTCTAGAAATCAACCTCCCTGTCGTAATAACAACATTCAAGAAGTTTTTCCATTTCCTCTGGGCTAGGCTGCCTAGGGTTAGAACCTGTACAAGCATCTGCTATAGCGTTTACCGCTATGTTGTGCAAACGTTCTTTAAAGATATTTTCAGGAACAAAGCCTTTTTCTGCAGGATAACTGTCTGCCCCGTAAGTACCGATTCCATGAGGAATCTTCAAGTCATCATTCATTTTGCGAAGATAGGCAATCAGCTTCTCAATCTTATCTTTATTAGAAGAACCGCCCAATTTCATGCTGTCCGCAATGTAAGCATAGCGTTCTGCCGCTTCTGCATTTTTTGCATTAAAGGCAATGACTTTTGGCAAATACATTGCGTTTGCGGCTCCGTGTATGATATGGGCCCCCTGATCCGCAAAAACAGCTCCTGTTTTATGGGCCATTGAATGTACAATTCCCAAGAGTGCATTTGAGAATGCCATTCCAGCAAGGCACTGGGCATTGTGCATCCTGTGACGGCTTGCCATATCCCCGTTATAAGACTTGACTAAATCAGATTGAATCATCTGAATCGCATGAATTGCCAAAGGATCTGTATAGTCACAGTGGGCTGTAGAAACATAGGCTTCGATAGCATGGGTTATTGCATCCATACCAGTGTGGGCAACAAGTTTTTGTGGCATTGTTTCTGCAAGTTCGGGGTCTACAATCGCAACATCGGGGGTAATTTCAAAATCAGCAATCGGATATTTTATGCCCTTATCATAATCTGTGATTATGGAAAATGCAGTTACCTCAGTTGCTGTTCCCGAAGTTGATGAAACTGCGCAGAAATGGGCCTTTTTCCTAAGCTCTGGAATGCCAAAGACTTTACACATATCCTCAAATGTGCAGTCAGGATATTCGTATTTAATCCACATGGCCTTTGCCGCATCAATGGGAGAACCACCACCGATTGCAACAATCCAATCCGGCTGGAATTCCAACATCTTTTTAGCACCGTTCATAACAGTGGTAACGGAAGGGTCCGGTTCAATTCCTTCAATCAGGGAAACTTCCATACCCGCTTCCTTCAGGTAAGAAACCGCCTTATCTAAAAAGCCGAATTTTTTCATTGAGCCACCACCAACACAAATTACGGCCTTTTTGCCCTTAAGTTTTTTCAAGGCTTCAAGGGAACCTTTTCCATGGTACAAGTCACGTGGTAATGTAAATCTTTGCAAATCAATGCCTCCTTTTATATATTTAAGTATAAATTAGATTTTCCCATTGTCAAGTAAAAATTACAACCTTCGGCATTCACAAGTCCACACCTTATAACATAGATTTATTAAAAATCAACCTTGCAGAATCATTTGCTAAAGTTTATAACTAAACTTTTGTAAGTGACTACAAACTGAACATTTTCAATTTAGCATGGCTTACAGATGAAGAGATAAACGCATTTAGTAGCGATTTTAAACTTGTGCTTGAATACCTTAGGGCAGAAAGAATCTGAGAAACGCAAAAGCGAAACGGAGGTTTTCAGATGAGCAAATTCGTGCAAAAAATGATAACGCGAGGACGTAATGAGGGTATTACTATAGGTCGTAACGAGGGGATATCATTTGCGACTGACAGAATGACAAAACTCATGAACACCCTGTACAGCCAGGGGAGGGACAATGATGTAAAAAAGGCATTTTCAGACAAGCTTTATTTGCAGAAGCTCTTTGAAGAGTAGCAAATACAGGCCTCCCTCCCCCAAAAAAAAGAGAGAACCTATAGCCTTTGACATTTATCCCCTACTTTCATACAATGGGTATATGAAAAATAAAAATACAGGAAACTGCCTTATTGCGCAGTCAGGTGGCCCTACATCAGCCATAAACGCATCACTTGCTGGTTTAATTGCTGAATTCAAGGAAAATTGTGATGGAGAAATATTTGGGGCTTTAAACGGAATTCAAGGAGTCCTTTCAAGAAACATTATCAACTTTAAGGACCTGTTAGATATAAATGAAGAAAATCTTGAAAAACTAAAAATTTCACCCGCAATGTATTTAGGTTCTTGCCGTTACAAGCTGGAGCCCTTCCAAACTGCAATCAACCAACTGTTGCCTGACTACGAACGGATTGATGACTATACTTGTATTTTTAACATCTTAAAAGAATACAATATAAAGTACTTTTTCTATATAGGTGGCAATGATTCTATGGACACTGTAAAAAAACTTGGCGAATATGCAAAGTCCATAGACTCAGACATAAGTTTTATGGGAGTTCCCAAAACTATAGACAATGACCTGCCTGTTACCGACCACACCCCTGGCTATGGCTCTGCAGCCCGCTACATAGCAGCTTCTATGCTGGAGATGGCTTACGACACTTCCATTTACAACACTAAGAGCGTACTAATAGTAGAGATTATGGGGAGAAATGCAGGCTGGCTAACGGCAGCCTCGGCTTTAGCAAGGACAGACTTTTCTGATGCTCCCCACTTAATTTACCTGCCAGAAAAAAATTTTTCAGACACACAGTTTCTTTCAGACCTTAGGGAAAAACTAACCTCACGAAGCCATGTCATAATAGCAGTGAGTGAAGGCATCCACTACCAAGATGGAACTTACGTCAGCGCGGCAGGCTCAATAAAGGACCAGTTTGGGCACGTAATGCTGAATGGGGCCGGCAGGTACCTTGCAAAGCTAGTGTCTTCAAAAATAGGCTGTAAAGTTCGGTCAGTTGAGCTGAATGTCTTGCAACGTTGCTCCGCCCACTTAAGTTCACTTACAGACATAAATGAATCTTTTGAGCTTGGAAAAACAAGTGCAAGGGCAGCCCTTAGCGGAGAAAGCGCAAAAATGTCCTGCCTAAGAAGAATTAAAAATGAAGACGGGCAATATGCAGTAGAATATTTTTTAACTGAAGCAGAAAACGTCGCAAACAAGGAAAAAAAGCTGCCTCTTGAATGGATAAATCAGGCAGGCAATGACATAACCCAAGAATTCTTAGATTATGCCCGCCCCCTGATTTTAGGGCAGCCTAAAATTGAATATCAAAACGGCCTGCCGGTATACCTTTCAATCAGGCATCTTGGTGTCTAAAGGTCTTAGTTGCTTGCTTTGCTGACAGAACTTAAAGGTAACTCGTAAGTATAGGCAAGTGGCAGCTTAGACGCATAGGATAAGTCAGGGAAAGACAAACCTGAATCCAGTACAAACTTAGGGTTGCTTCCTGACTTGTTCAAAAGCTGTGCTATCAATGTTGCTGATTTTAAAGTGTTCAAGGAAGCCTTCATTGCAACCTTTCCGTTACTTGAAATTTCTGAAGCAGAAACAGGACTTACATCAGCTAAAGTAGAGCCTGTAGCAGACTGTAAAGAACAGTTATTTACTATAAAGTTCCATGCTGCCCCACCAGTAGAAGCAACATCCAAATCAAAAAGAAGGTCAAAGTTAATATCAACATCATCAAGTAAATCTGCGGAAACACCATTACCGCTTATAATAGAAGTTGCAAGGCTTGCGGCTTTTGTAAGAGCCATTCCGCTGTTTACAAAAGTGTCTTTAAGTTCGTTTAATGTTGGAACCTTAACCCTTGCGTTTGCTACAGAGAGGCTGGGCTTAAAAACAGGGACATCAAAGGACTTTGTAAAAGGAAGGGACAGAGTTTGTTCTGAAACAGACGTTACCTTGCTTAAGTCCAAAGAAACTTTGCCATCAAAAGTAAATGGTAAGCTCTTTGCATTTACGCCAGAACTTGTAGCCTTTGCCAAAGAGATAATCTTGTCATAGGGAATCTTAAAATTCACGCTATTGGTCTTTGACCCCATAGCTGCGACACTAATTCCCTGTCCGGTAGAAATATTGGCATAAGCAGAACCGTCGCACAAAAGATTTCCGGCAACTTCTTTAATAGAAAAAGCAACAGGATAGGGGTTTGTAATAGTATAATTACAGTTAAAGGTTATTCCCTCAAGATCCAGCCCCTTTATTCCTATATTCTGCATAGAAAGACTTGGAGCAACATTCATTAAACCTTGCAATGAAGAACAGCTGAATGTAAGCAAAGCCGCAAAAGATAGAGCTGCTACAGTAAAAAATGACTTAGTAATTTTTTTCATAAAAACTCCTTGCTCCTATTATATCACACATTCACATTTCTATTCAAAGGGGAAAGACATTCATAAAGTATATCTGATCGCTATCTATAATGCTTACATTTTCTTTGCAGAATGTGCAGGCCCTGTCTATTACGTTTTTTAGCTCACGGATATTACCCGGCCACTGATACGATAAAAGCTTTTGAATTGCAGACTGACTTAAGACTTTTTTATGCTGGCCAGCAAATTTTATGGCAAGACTTTCAATGTCCTTGAACCTGTTCCGCAAGGGCAAAAGATTAACAGTTATTGTGCTTATACGCTGAAATAAATCAAATCTAAATTTCTGCTCCTTTATATAAAGTGAAAGCTGGGCATTTGTTGCAAAAATCAACTTAGAATCAAATTTTCTTTCTTGATATGAGCCAACTTTGTGATAGGACTTTGTTTCAATCACCCTAAGCAGCTTTGCCTGTAAATTAAAGGGGAGCTCTGCAATCTCATCAAAAAAGAGGATGCCCCCGTCAGAAGCAGCAAAAAGCCCATCCTTTTCTACAGCACCGGTAAAGGCCCCTCTTGTTGAGCCAAAGAGCTCACTTTCTATAAGGTTTGAATTAAACTCTGCGGCATTAACAGTAACAAAGGGTCCACTTTTTCTAGATGAAAGTGAATATATTTTTCGTGCAGTATAAGTTTTTCCGCAACCAGATGGTCCTAAAATCAAAACAGGGGAATCATCTTTTGATGCACATTCTATTTGATACTGAAGTGTATCTTCTGAAAAAGCAGTAACTTCTAGTTCTCCACCACCACTAATATTTCTGTACCGAGCTGGAGCAAGTTTTTTTTCCAGTTCCTGCCAAGAGCTGATTTTACTATTCCAAGCAAGCAGATCTTCGGCACAATCTATAAGGGCAAAATTTCCATAGGCTAAAAGAACAAAGGAAATCTTGTACAAGTCGTGTATAAAAGAAAAAAGATGAATCAAATCAACTTGGGAAAATTCATTATAATTCATTATTACACAAAAAGCATCTGAACAAAACTGCTCATAGAGGGCAAGATCACTTTTTACAGGAAACCGATGAAGAGAAAAAGTAGTTCCGATTTTTCCCTTGCAGAATTTCTCAATATCGCTCTTATCAGAAATCAAGAAAATTTTCTGCCTGACCATCAATAAAAGCCCCTGAAAACTATTCTTCCTTTTTAAAACTCCTATACCAAATCAGTAATATATTATACCATATCCATTTAAAAAGCAAAAAGAATTTTATGGGGTTTCTAAGCAGTTCATGCCAAACTTCATGTCCGCGGTCAAAGGTCTTTTCGTCTACCCTTCGGATTCTGTCCCCAAAGATTCCAATTATATCTTTATAATATAAGAAGATACTAGAAGAAAAACTATTGCGCCTTGTGTATGACCAGCAGTGCTTTTCCTTTATTCCCTCACTTACAAGTACAAGCGAAGGAGAGGCTTTGTAAATTGCCTGAACAATGTCGTTTTCTACGCTCTTAGGGTAGTAGCCAACATAGCGCCCAACAATCTGCAAGCCCTTAAAGGTTGCGGAAACATTTTTTTCAGCTGCCATTACAGTCTTTTTTCTTCCACCTAACAAATACAAGGATTTAAAATGATTTTCAAGGATTGAAAGAATATTTATTACTGTCGTAAAAGGATTATAACGAACAGGCACTGTTTTTTTTAAAAATTTTGCCCCACTTAAAATACTTTTACTTATGGGCAAAACTAAATCAGCATTACGTACACATTCAGCAAATTCCCCATGCCGTCTTGCCTTCAGTAGATCCCAAACGGAAAGAAAAACTATTTGCTTAGCACCAGGCTTGTTAAGCATATCAAGAATTTTTTCTTCAAGTTCCTCTGGTGGGCACAAGTCCACACCTACACCCAATATATTTATTCTTTGAATTGCCATATATTTTGCTCCATTTGTGTACACTGCAACGCTGCAAGACCGTAAAGAGCGGCAGTTTCACATCGCAATATATTAGTATTAAAATGCACCGGAAAAATGCCGGCCTTGCACAAAATATCAATTTCTTTAGGGGAAATACCGCCTTCAGCCCCTACAAAAAGGGCAAAGTTCTTAGCGTCCTTGTTTTCCCAAATTATCTTATGCAAAGGTTGAGTTTGTTCTGTCCTTTCGTAAAGAACTATTCCGCAACCATTTTTTCCGAATTGATTTTGCCATAAATCAAGAGCTTTTTCAACAGGGAGACAGGGGAAAATTTTAGTCTCCACAGGAGAGCCTGACTGCTGCCTAGCTTCAGTTATAATCTTTTGCCACCGGTCGCTATCCGACTGACCGTGTTTTTTTGCAGCTTCTACCGGTCCCTTCTGGCAAAAGTCCCCTTCCACCAAGATAACTGCAGCAACCCCACATTCAACTGCCTGACGGATAATCAAATCCATTTTTGCAGGTTTAGCTACAAATTGAAAAAGATAAATATTGGCATCATTCTTTTGGGGAAGCGGTCCAACCCGCCTACTAGCGGCAAGTTGCAAGAGCACGTATTTATGACTTTTGTCTATGTGGCTAAGGGTCATCTGAACAAGGGTAGAATCTTTTAGGCGCACATCAACCATATCTCCTACTTGCAAACGAAGAACATTAGTTAAGTAATGAGACTTTTTTCCTTCTACCCTTAAGCAACCAGAAGAATCTAAATCATCTTCAGCAATAAACTGCCGCACTTTTACTTACGCTCTTTATCTGTATCTTTGCCATCCCCTTCGTCAAGCAAATCTTTTAGGGTCTTTGTGCTAGACATAAGGCTCTTAAAATTTTCTGACTTAAGAATACTTAAAGCTTCTTTTAACTGCAAATCATAATCTAAGTCATAAAGGCGGGCTGGTTTTGCATGGTCACACTGATTGCGTATCAGTTTGCGCAAAGTACGGGCATCCAACTTATAGGAGCGGCGCAAGACCTCTGCATAGGCATAAATATCATCTTCTGTCATGTTAGGATGCTTTTCTACGTAATCTTCTATCTTGCCAGAGTCAAGCAAGTCAGCATAAAGCTTAGCTTC
>CAJOQA010000115.1 GCA_905236465.1 uncultured Treponema sp. | reverse complement strand
TTAAGATTCCGCACGAAAGGGTTGGAAAAACAGGAGTCCTTGGAATCCTCAAGGGAAATCTGTCAGATTCAGCTGAAAAGAAAACGATTTTGCTTAGGGCAGACATAGATGCCCTTCCCATTTTTGAACAGAATGATATTCCATATAAATCGCAGACCCCTGGAGTGATGCACGCATGCGGTCACGATGTGCACACAACCAGCCTTCTTGGAGCCGCAAAGATTCTTTCGGCCCTAAAGGATTCCTTTGCGGGGGAAATACGCCTTGTCTTTCAAAGCGCAGAGGAAATCGGCAAGGGGTCAGGAGACTTTATAGCTGCGGGTGTTCTAGAAGGTGTTGACCGTGCATTTGGCCTTCATTGCGCGCCGGACTTCCCGTGTGGCACTGTGGTTACAAAACCTGGTCTCAATAATGCGGCTGTAGACCAGTTCAGGATAAAGGTTCAGGGTAAATCAAGCCACGTATCTACCCCCCAGCTTGGCATCGATGCCCTTTACATAGCAAGCCAGATTGTGGTTTCTTTGCAGGCCATTGTTACCCGAAGGACTTCGCCGGTTGAGCCTGTCATAATCGGGGTGGGCAAGATGAGTGCAGGAACCACCTACAACGCCCTTGCGGAAACAGCGGAGCTTGAGGGAACTACGAGGACTGTTTCTGCAGAAAGCAGGGCTTTTGTAAAGGAAGAGGTTACAAAGGTAGTTGAGCAGACTGCCGTGCTGTACGGTGGCAGGGCCAAGATAGAATGGGACGAGTTCTGCCCCGTAGTCTTTAACCACGCAGGTGTTACAGAAGAAGTTAAGCAGATAGTTGAAGAGCTTTTAGGTAAGGGGCACGCCACGGACAAGAGGCCACTTTCGCTTGGAGGAGACAACTTCGCGGATTTCATACAGACTGTCCCGGGTATGTATGCCTATCTTGGAACTTCTAACAAGGACAAGGAGGGTACCTCCTTCCCGATACACAACGGCCACTTTAATGTTGATGAGGATGCCCTCATTTACGGTTCTGCCCTTTACGCTTCGTATGCACTTTGGTTCCTTAACGAAGGAAAGAAGGAAGTCGAAGGGGGCAAGCAATGATCCGATTTGAAAATGTCTCTAAGGATTTTTCCGGTAAGGCAGGGACAGTTCATGCGGTAAAAGAAGTTTCCCTTCATATAGAAAAAGGCGATATCTTTGGTATAATAGGCCTTTCTGGAGCGGGAAAATCAACACTCTTGCGCATGGTAAATAGATTGGAATCTCCGTCTACAGGCAGTGTCTTTGTTGAAGGTTCAGACTTGTCTTTACTAAATAATAAGGAACTTAGAAAGGTCAGGTCAAAGATTGGCATGATTTTTCAGCAGTTCAATCTGCTTGAATCAAAGACCGTTTACCACAACATCGCTTTGCCCCTCAAGTTGCAACACTTAAGCAAGGCAGAAATAAAGGAAAGGGTCAGCCGTATGCTATCCTTTGTTGAACTTGAAGACAAGGCAAAGACTTACGTCTCTAACCTAAGTGGCGGTCAAAAGCAGCGTGTTGGCATTGCAAGGGCCCTTGCAACAAACCCATCGATTCTTTTGTGTGACGAGGCCACTAGTGCCCTTGATGTTCAAACCACAAAATCAATTCTGGATCTTTTAAAAAAGGTCAACAAGGAAATGGGAGTTACAATCCTTCTGATTACCCATCAGATTCAGGTCATCCAGCAGATATGCAACAGGATTGCTGTCATGGAAAACGGCCGCGTTATCGAAAGTGGGAATTCAGTTGAAGTTTTTAAAAACCCAAAGAACGAGCTGACTAAGGAATTCGTTTCTTCAGTCTTCCACAATATAATTCCTGGCAGCATACAAAGGCTGCTTTCAACTGACAAAAGAAATTTTAGAGTAGAGCAGCTGACTTTTGTTGGGGATTCAATCAAGAAGCCTGTAATAGCAGAAATATGCAGGGCAGGAAAACTTGAGGTAAACATCCTCTGTGCAAACGTAGAAGAAATGCAGGATTCTGTTTTCTGTGTTTTTACCTTGCAGCTGATAGGTGAGGAAAAAGACATTGAGGCTGTAGAACAGCTGATTGATTCGATGGAAATAGTTCGCAAAGTTCTGGAGGTTGCATAGATGAACAATAAACTTTTTGGCGTAAAGATAAGCCGCCTGCTCCTATGCGGACAGCAGACACTTTATATGGTTGGGCTAGCTTTATTTTTTGGAAGCCTTTTAGGCATCATAGTTGCAGTCACACTTTTTCTAACAAGGAAAGGAGGTCTCAAGCAAAACCGGATTGTCTACACACTACTCAGTAGTATAGTAAATATAATCCGTAGCGTACCCTTTGTAATCCTGCTTGTGGCCATCATGCCCTTTACCAGAGCCCTTGTTGGAACCACAATAGGAAGCAAGGCAGCTCTTGTTCCTCTGATTTTCTACATAACCCCTTACATGGCCCGTCTTGTAGAAAACAGCCTGTTGGATGTTAAGGATGGAATCATTGAGGCAGCAAAGGCAATGGGGGCTTCTACTGTGCAGATAGTCATACACTTTTTGCTTCCAGAAACTTTGCCTTCTATTGTCTTAGCTCTTACAACTGGCACTATAGGTCTTCTGGGAGCTTCGGCTATGGCCGGCTATGTTGGTGGCGGCGGTATCGGAGATTTAGCCCTAACTTACGGCTACGAGAAATTCAATACACCGCTTATGATTTTTACAGTTTTACTTTTGGTTATAATTGTCCAGCTCATTCAAGGGGCAGGAAATTTTATATCACGCAAAATTAGGGAACACAAGTAATTTTGGAGGTTACTATGAAAAAAATTGTTTTGGCTTTGGCGACATCCGTATTGCTCGCCTCCGTATTCGTCTCCTGCTCAAAAAAAGAACAGGCTTCAGCAAGTCAGACTTCTGCTTCAGAGAAGACAGAACTTACTTTCAGCAAGTCTCAGGGACCATACTCTGAGCTCTTTGAGGCTGCTATAGTCCCAATCCTTGAAAAGCAGGGATACAAGGTTACGGCCGTTGACTTTTCAGATTTGCTTACCGCAGACATAGCTCTAAACGACGGCAGCGTGGACTTTAATGTTGAGCAGCACACAGCATATCTTGAAAACTTCAATGCAAGCTATAGCGGGAACCTGGTTCCTGTAAGCCCCATCCCCACAGTACCTGCGGGAATATATTCCGTAAACCACAAGAGCCTTGACGAGGTAAGCGATGGTGCCCACATAGCAGTTCCAAACGATGCCTCAAACACAGCGCGTGCTTATCTTCTTTTGCAGAAGTTGGGCTGGATAAAAATCGATGAATCTGTTGACCCCACAAAGGCAAGTCAGGATGACATAATTGAGAATCCAAAGAACCTTGTTTTTACAGAGCAGAAATCACTTACCATTCCAGCCGCTATTCAAGACTTTGACTATGTAGTAATTACCGGCAGTATCGTTTATAATGCCGGTATCGATGCCTCAACCGCACTTGCAACAGAAGACATTCTGCCTCACTTGATTTTGCAGGTAACTGTAAAGGCAGAAAATAAAGACAGCAAGTGGGCAAAGGACATTGCCACAGCCTACCACAGTCAGGAATTCAAGGACTACCTAAAGGAAAACAACAAGGGGCTTTGGTGGATTCCTGAGGAATTGCGCTAGAAAAAAAATTAAGGGGGAAAGAATGAAACCTTTGTCAACAAAAACTGCAGGATTTACAGATAGCGTTATACGCCGCATGACCCGTATATGCAACGAATACAATGCCATAAACTTAAGTCAGGGGTTTCCTGACTTTGAGCCACCGAAGGAGATACTAGAAAGGCTTAGCAAAGTTTCCACAAGACTTGACGAGGGTGACTTTCACCAATATGCGGTTACTTGGGGAGCACAGAATTTTCGCGAGGCAGTTGCAAGAAAATACGAGCACTTTTCAGGTCAGGCGGTAGACCCTAACAGTCAGATTGTTGTGACCTGTGGCAGTACAGAGGCAATGATGGCTTCAATGCTGTCTGTTGTGAATCCAGACGACAAGGTTATCATCTTTTCCCCTTTCTATGAAAACTATGGGGCAGATACAATCCTCTGCGGAGCAGAACCAATATTTGTTCCGCTTAAGGCACCAGACTTTCTTTTTGACAGCGAAGAGTTGGAGGATGCCTTTAGGAAAGGAGCAAAGGCTCTTATCCTCTGTAATCCGTCTAACCCCTGCGGAAAAGTCTTTACAAGAGAGGAGCTTAAGGTCATAGCAGACCTTGCCATAAAGTATGATGCTTATGTAATAACAGATGAAGTTTACGAGCACATTGTCTACGAAGACAATAAGCACGTTTACTTTTCCACACTGCCAGGGGTTGCAGACAGAACAATAGTCTGCTCTTCGCTTTCAAAAACCTACTCAATAACAGGTTGGCGTTTGGGCTATACAATTTCAAATCCAGAAGTTTCAGACAGAATAAAGAAGGTTCACGACTTTTTAACAGTTGGAGCTGCAGCGCCTTTGCAGGAAGCAGCAGTAACAGGCTTAAACTTTGCAGACACTTACTACAAAGAACTGCAAGAAAAGTATGACAGCAAGCGACGCCTCATGCTTTCTGGCCTTGAAGCCTTAAAGATTCCGCACACAAGTCCTCAGGGAGCTTATTATATTTTGCTAGATATTTCAGAATTTGGCTATAAGTCAGATTTGGAATTTGCAACAGACCTGATAAAAAAAGTTGGAGTTGGAACGGTCCCTGGCTCTTCATTCTTCAAAGAAGACGAGAACCGTTATGTCCGCATCCACTTTGCAAAAAAAGACGAGACCCTAAACAGGGCCCTCGAAAGACTTGCTGACTTGCGTAAGAAATTTTAGGTATAGGAGAAATCAATGACCATTCAACAGCTTCGCTATGTAATAGGAATCTCTGAATCAGGATCCTTCAACAAGGCAGCGGAAAAACTTTTCATTTCACAGCCTTCTCTGACAAGTACAGTCCATGACCTTGAAAGGGAACTTGGCATACAGATTTTCAATAGGTCTGGCAGGGGTATAACTTTAACCCAGGACGGAACAGAATTCCTTGCAAACGCAAAACAACTTTTCCTGAACTTTGAAACCGTAATGGAAAGGTATAAAAAAGGCGGTTCTGCAAAGAAGAAGTTCGGCATCTCAACCCAACACTATTCATTTGCCCTCAAAAGCTTCGTTGAAATGGTCAAGCACTTCAACACTAACGAATACGAATTTGCAATTCGCGAGACCCGCACAAAAGAAGTTATAGAAGATGTCGCAAGCCTCAAGAGCCAAATAGGAATCCTTTACCTAAGCGACTTTAACCGTAGCATTATTCAAAAACTCTTAAATTCTAGAAACTTAGAATTCCATTCACTTATAAAGTGCAAGGCCTATGTCTACATTTGGAAAAACCATCCTCTTGCAAAAAACAAGTCAATTTCTTTTGAAGAATTAGCAGACTACCCTTGTCTTTCCTTTGAGCAAGACGACAATGATTCAGTTTATTTTGCAGAAGAAATCCTTTCAACAGAAGAATACCACCGTACAATAAAAACCAACGACCGAGCCTCTATGCTAAACCTTATGGTAGGGTTGAATGCTTATACCCTATGTTCTGGAATAATAAGCGAAGAGCTTAACGGGTCTGAATACATAGCTATTCCATTTAGAGAAAGCGATACAAACATTAACCGCATAATGGAAATAGGTTGGATTACCAAAAAGGATTTTATCTTAAATGAAGTTGGAAACATTTATGTTGAGGAGCTAAAAAAGGCACTTAGTAATTGTGTACCAGAAAAATAAACAAAATCCTATTGACATACTAGGCAATTAATTGTATAACTATATTAATCTACAATATTATCGAGGTATATGGAATGATAAGAACCTCTTCTATAACATACCCAACATTCTCATGTTGCTGTTGTACTTTACAACAGCGGTAAGAATTGTAGATTTGTTACCGGCTGTTTTGATATCAGTCTTAGTAGCCGGTTTTTTTAGCAAGGGAAATAAAAATTCCGGCACGAACTTATTCTGTGGAGGAATTTTTATGAAAAAGTCTACTACTAGCACAACTGCAAATCTCTGCGCTTTTGCACGAGCCCACCATTCTTCTTTTGCCCATAAAAAGATTTTTGACGATTACCTTTCCTTTGATCTCATGGGGCAAGACCTCTTTGAAAAAACAGGGCTACTTATACAAAATAAGTTCAAGAAAGAAAAGTTCAGCATAAACGAATCACTTAACTCAAAAAAAATCATGAAGGAACTTAAGGAATTCATAGCACCTATTCCCCTTTCCCGCATAGCTTTTTTTGAAAAGGAAGTTAAAAAATTCGCTGACCGGTTCGCACAGATTCAGTACGTAATCTGTGGGGCAGGATTTGATACCTTTGCATTCAGAAATGACAACAAGGGCATACGGATCTTTGAAATTGACCACCCAAACACACAGGCATTAAAGAAGGAAAGAATCAGCAGTCTTGAATGGAATGCTTCTTCAATCAGCTTTGTTCCCGTGGACTTTGCAAAGGATGACATGAATACAAAGCTTTTAAAAAGTGGTTTCAGGTCAGACCTTCCAACTTTCTTTTCTATTCCAGGAGTTTCATATTACCTGACCCTTCCAATTTTAGAATCCACAGTAAAAAAGATAGAAAATCTAGTTGAAGCCCCTGTGGAAATCTGCTTAGACTTTCCAGATCAAACTACTTTCAAAAGGGCTGAAAACGACAGGGTGTCTGTTCTTGCAAAAATAACAGAAGGACTTTCTGAAGCAATGACAGGCACATACTCATTTACAGAGCTTAAGGAGATGTTGAGCCAGCACGGTTTTTACATCGACAGGCATATGACACCTGAAGAAATTCAAGAAGAATTCTTTTCGGGCAGAGATGACGGATTGCATGCTTTTGAGAACGTGCATTTTCTTACAGCAAACAATTTTAAAGAAAATAGATAATGGAGGCCAATATGGCAAAGAACTACAAGGAAATTGAATCAGCATTGATTCACGGTGGCATTTACGGAGACCCTTTGACAGGAGCTGTCAATGTTCCAATTTATCAGACATCAACCTATGAACAACAGGGATTGGGGCAGAACAAGGGTTGGGAATATTCAAGAACCGGTAACCCCACCCGTGCTGCCCTTGAAGCGCTGATTGCAGAACTTGAAGGAGGAACACACGGCTTTGCTTTCGCATCCGGAATGGCTGCAAGCACAGCAGTACTTACCCTCTTCAAGACAGGAGATAAAATCCTTATTTCTAGCAATGTCTACGGTGGCACCTTCCGCGTACTAGACAAAATCTTTAAGAATTTTGGAATTAACTATTCAATCGAAGACACCACAGACCTAAAAAGTCTTGAGACAAAAATCACAGCTGACGTAAAGGCTATCTGGATTGAATCTCCTGCCAACCCCCTTCTTACAATTACAGACTTAAAGGCTGTTGCAGAACTTGCAAAAAAGAAGGGAATACTTTCTATAGTTGACAATACCTTTATGACCCCCTACATACAGCGCCCTATAGAACTTGGCGTTGACATTGTAGTTCACAGCGCAACAAAATATTTAGGCGGTCACAGCGACCTTGTTGCAGGCCTAGCAGTAGTACACGACAAAGACCTTGCAGAAAAACTTGCCTTCATTCAAAACGCAACAGGGGGAGTTTTAGGTCCTTTTGATTCTTTCCTTCTGATTCGCGGAATTAAAACTTTGGGGGTCCGCCTTGACCGCCACGTTGCTAATGCAGAAAAAATTGCAGAGCATTTGAAAAATCATCCTGCAGTAAAAAAGATTTATTACCCTGGCCTTGAAAGTGACGTAGGTTATGAAATAAACAAAAAACAGGCTAAGAACGGCGGGGCCATGATGTCATTTGAACTTTACGAAAATTATGACATCAAAAAATTCTTCTCTTCACTTAAGCTTGTAGCACTTGCAGAAAGCCTTGGTGGAGTTGAAAGCTTAGTCTGTCATCCGGCAACAATGACCCACGCTTCTATTCCAGCTGAAATAAGAAACAAAGTCGGAATTACAGATGGACTTATCAGACTTTCAACAGGAATAGAAAGTGCAGACGATATTATTGCGGACCTTGACAATGCAATAAAGGCAGCAGAAAAATAATTTAGGAGTTACTGACATGAACTATTATGACGGTATGCAAGAATTGGTAGGGAACACTCCATTAGTAAAGTTGAACAATGTAGAACTTCCAGAGGGAGTAAACCTTTTTGCTAAACTTGAGCTTTACAACCCTAGCGGCAGCGTAAAAGACAGAACTGCCCGCTTTATGGTTGAGGATGCAGAACGCAGGGGACTTCTAAAAGAAGGAGGAACCATTGTTGAAGGAACAGCTGGCAACACAGGACTTGGAATTGCATTTGCCGCTTTGAACAAGGGCTATAGGGTTATCTTTGCTGTTCCTGAAAAATTCTCTCAGGAAAAGCAGGCACTGATGCGGGCTTTGGGTGCTGAAATCGTAAATACACCTCGTGAGGCTGGGATGCTTGGGGCTGCGGCAAAAGCAGAAGAAATCAAGGCTTCTATTCCAGGTTCAGTGTCTCTTAAGCAGTTTGAAAATCCTTCAAACCCACAAGCCCATTATGAAACTACAGGTCCTGAAATCTACAAGGCCCTAGATGGTAAAATTGATTACTTTATAGCAGGTGCAGGTAGCGGCGGAACCTATGCTGGAATCGTAAAATATTTAAAAGAAAAAAATTCTTCCATAAAAGGAATTCTTGCAGATCCAATCGGTTCTAGCATGGGTGGCGGCGAACATGCCGACTACAATATAGAAGGAATTGGCAACGATTTTATTCCAAAGACAATGGACATGGGCCTTGTTGACAAGGTTATAAAAATTGATGACAATGACGCTTTTACAGGTTCAAGGACACTTGCAAAAAAAGAGGGCATCATAGCAGGCTCTTCAAGCGGTGCAGCCTTTTCAGCGGCTTTAAAACTTGCAGCTGAAGGTAAAAAAGGGAACTTTGTCATAGTTCTTCCAGATAGAGGAGACAGATACTTTTCAAAAGGACTATTCGAATAAGGAGACCACTAAGAAGCATATTCATATTGTGCCTGTAGGCTACAACTTTGCAAGGCAGGCACAGAAAGCCGCCGCTAGGCTTACCGTCCTTGTCTGCTTAGGCTAGTAAATTCCCCTTTATTCGATAATCCATTCTGAAAGCTGTCTTTTTTCGCTTGAATAATTTATTCCAACTTTTACTACCTTTCTTCCATCATTTTTGTATGCAATACCATACTCTTTGCTGTCTATTTGCTCTAAGGCTTCTTTTGCACTGCCGTCCATCTTAAACTCAAAAATATAAATTATGTCTTTTTCCCACACTACTGCATCACTTCTACCCTTACCATTTTTTACTTCGCACAAAATAAATTCTCCCATGAGCTTAAAAATAAGCCAGATAAATGCCTGACAGTTTAGCTCATACTGTTTTTGATTTGTAGGCTTTGGGGCAGAGGCAAATATGTTGTTTATTCTCTCCATAAACTCGTCTACTTTGCCAGCTTTTAGTTCTTTTAAGAAAGAAACAATTTCTATTTTTTTGTCATCTGTTGGGTATCCAGCATAAAGGGGAAGAAGTTTTTTATATAAGCCATATTTTACTTCCTCATTAGGAAGCCCTATAGTATAACTGCGAAATTCTTTTTCAAAATTTTTTATTGTTAAATATCCAGTTTGATACAAGAGGGGTATAGGCTCACTTGAATTTAATCTATATTCTTCAAGAGATCTAGAATCAACATCAATGCCTTCTTCTAGTGTTTTGTAATCAAAATTAATGTCTAACATCATTTTTGTTAAAAACGTAGGTGTGCCAGTCGAAAACCAATAGCTTGAAAAACTCAAATCTGCAAAGGCATTTAGCAAACTAAATGGGTTATAAACATCTGTTTGAGTGTCTTTTGAAAAATGATAGCCGTCATAATTCTTTTTTAACTCTGCAATACATTCTTCTGTTGTAAGTTCATTTTTTTCCCCCATTCGTTCAATTTCAGGGGCAAAATAAGTTTCTAGCTCTTCTTGAGTAATTCCACAGATAGAAGAAAAATCTTCTGAAAGAGAAATATCTCTAAGATTATTCAAATCAGAGAAAATACTCACTTTGTCAAACCTTGTAACCCCTGTAATAAAAACAAAGCGAATATGGGCATCTTCTCCTTTTAAGACTCCGTAAAATGATTTTAAGATTTTTCTGAATGTGTCTACAAGATTTGCATCATCAATTGCATTTAAAAGTGGCTTGTCGTATTCATCTACTAAAACAACGGCTTGCAAGCCAGTTTTTTCGTGAGCTTGTTGCAAAAGATTACTGAATCTATCTGCTGGATTTGTTGCATTTTTATTTTGTACTCCATAGATTTTTTCATAGAAATCAAGTTTTATTCCTAGAGAGTTTTTAAAGTTTTCTTCTGTTGTAAAATCGCCCACTGTAAAATCAAAGTAAAATATGGGGTATTGCTTCCACTCTGTTTCTGTATTTGCAATAGAAAGCCCATTAAATAAATCTTTTTTGCCTTCAAAATAGCTTTTTAGTGTAGAGAGAAATAGGCTTTTCCCAAAACGACGAGGTCGGCTTAAAAAATAAGGTTTTCCACTTGTTACTAACTTGTAAATAAGAGCTGTTTTATCTATATATATGTAACCACTTTGCCTTAAATCTGCAAAATCTTGAATGCCTATTGGTAACTTTTTCTTTTCCATAACCACATTATACTATAACTATAAGAAAAATAATAGAGACAACCTCTTGAAATTTCACTTTTTAGAGGTAGAGATTTTATGCAGTTATTTCTCCTATCTTTTCAAAGTAATGAGGCAACTTCAAAAGCCCAGAGAAACTTGCTTTAATGACTTTTTTTTAGATACTTTTCCAAAAAAATGTCGCTTCGCAGGTTGCAAAGGCAAGGTGCATATATTTTGACTTGGAGGATTAGGTATGGATGTCTATTTACTTTGTCCTGAATGCCAGACAATCACGGAAGGCACGGGTGCGGAAATAGGGGATGCAGCAATTGATGAGATTCTGTGCGGAACATGCAAGAAGAGTTTAAATGTGCAGGATGCTTTTCAAAAGGAACATCATTCAATACCTTGTTCAACAAGGACAGAAAATTCTGCATACCATTCAATATAGCGAATTCTTTTCACAAATGATGAAATATATTCTTTCAGTTATAGCATCAATTCTAGTCACCATTGCAGTAGCACCTACACTTACCTCACAGCCAGTAAAGGGCGGAAACAAGATTACAATCAGCCCACCCGCACTGCAGAATGGTGGCGATGCGGACGCATGGGTGCGCTCTTCGTGCAAGGACAGCTGACCACGGACTTCCAGAACTACTCGGGTCTGACCGTCATTGACCGTCAGGCAGCGGTGCAACTTATGGGAGAGCAGTCAATCAAGGAGCAGAACGCATACAGGAACGGAAGCTATGCCGAGTCAATCCAGTACGCCACGCTCATTGACACAGACTACACCGTGGCGGTGCAGCTC
>CAJOQA010000114.1 GCA_905236465.1 uncultured Treponema sp. | reverse complement strand
CGTCAGGAAATATAAAGCGTAATTATATGCCAGCCTATCTTTTACAGTGGACAGCCATTAGGGATGCAAAGAAATATAAGTGCCAAGTTTACGATTTTTACGGTTGCCCGCCAACAGAGGATGCAAATCACCCTATGCATGGTCTCTTTTTGTTTAAAACAGGCTTTGGAGGAAGTCTAATCCACAGGCCAGGTTCTTTTGATATTTCAACAAAGAAATTGTACAACTTATACTTATTTGCAGAAAAGTTTAGGGCATGGTGGCATAAATTCTTCTTAAAAAAGATTGCCGGTAGGTAATGCTTTTATTTTTTATGTCTTTTTTTTACTGGAATTATACTTAAATTTATTGTTTTTTCTGTTGAATGCCCGACTGCTAGGTCTATATTCCAACAAAACTGTATGGAAAGAGTCTTTGAAACTTCATCAACATCAACAAGCCCTTCAGGTGCAAGTTGGGTTACAGGACGCTTAAAAGTAAGGGGCTGGCTAAAGAAACCAGATTCTTCATTTGGTTCAAAAAGAAACGCTATTTTTCTAACTGAATCTGTAACCTGCAGGACGGAAACCCCATTTTCTGCATGAAAACTTTTTTCAGCAAGAAAAACCTGCCTGTTTCCTTTTAAAATCAATTCCGAATGGTACTGACTTTCTTGCTTTTTTGAATCAAAATCAGTTTGTGCAAAATTAACTTCAACAGAAAAAACACCTTTTACAGCAAAGGGACTTTCATTCTTTAAGATATATTGAACTACAAAACCATCAGAGGAAACGATATAATTCTTATTCAGGCTAACAGGCAATTTTTGACGGGAAAATAATCCTTTGCCAGCTAGGTGAATTTCATTGCGCCTAGAATCAAACTTTGTCTCTACAAAACGAGTGTTTGCAAAGGTTTCCGTTTTTAACGCTTGTCCCTTAAAAAAAGATGAAGATTCTGAGTTTTCAAATAAGTGCTCTACAAAAAAACCCCTATAATACTTATCATCGTCTCCATCGAATTCTTTTATTTTTGATAAATTTGCAGCATAATTTGCAAAGACGCTGATAATGTTTAAATCACAAATCTGTGCACCTATGGGAGAGATTACTGCATGGAGCTTTTTTAACTGGCAGACATACTCATTAAAACCATCACTATTATAATCAAAAGTTGTTAGAGATTCTTTTACTTCCTTACTTTCTCTAATAAGTTTTTCAGCTTCATTTAATAAACTGTAAGCTTTTTGACGCTTTTTTGCTATAGCTGGAAGACCAGAAGGCAAATTTATATAATTAAAGAGACTCTGTGATTCCCACAACTTTTCTTGAGCAGCTTTTTTACGCATCTTATCACCTCCGTGGCATTGGGCAATAAACATGCTTATATAAACCATTCGATCGTAAAGACGTCGGTTCTGCATATATACATTTAAATAATCATAAATAGTCAAAGAAGGATCGTTTTTACTTTGGGAATACCTATAACAATTCTTACCCCAACGGCTGAGATTTGAATCCATTCCTGCTGGGATATAGGCTGTTATATAGGAATCTACATTTTTTAGGTAAGTTTGAGGAAGTGTCAAAACTATATTAGAAAAATCTTGAGTTTCTAGTTCTACTTGAAGTTCTTTAAAAAAATCTGAAGAAAGTAAACTTGCCAACTCTTCAATTGATAAAGTTATAAGAACAAAGGAGTTTTCACTTGTATTTGCTTGAAGATTTAAGCCTAAAGGAAGGGATTTTAACCAGTTTCCCCCATTCTGTCCGCTTTCCGGCTTAAATTGATTGGAAATGGGTAAGATTTTTAAGGTTTTTCCCTGTTCACTAGTGATTATTGGCTTAAACTTTCTATAATGAGAGGGAATTAGAGCAGAATCAATACAGACATATTCTATTCCGCATGAATAAAAAGTTGTAATTAAAGAGGGTTCCCACAAACTTCCTAAAAGCAGACTTCCCCGTGGTCGCTTCCCTATCGTAGAGCGTAGAGCTGAATTCATCTTTTCAATTTGACCGCTTCTGTCTACAGGAAAAAGCAGGGGCAATGCTGGTTCGTAGTAGCCACCGCCTAAGACTTCAACTTGATGACGACTAGTAAGTTCACTAAGCATCTGTATAGCTTCGGGGTGAGAATCTTCACAATAATCTAGCTGACTTCCAGTAAGGGAAAGGCTAAAAGGGATTTTTGGATGAGTATATAAAAATGTTAAAAATTGCTTAAACCACTTTTGATAGTTGTTCTCCCAAAAAGATTTATCTTCTCCACCATCTAAGTTTAAAGCAAGCTCAAAGCAAATGTTTAATGAAGCCATACGTATTTTTTTCTTGTTCCTTAGAACATTCTATATTACTTTTGCCAGAATTTAAAGCCTTTTTTGCCAGTAAAATCTATATTTAAAGAAGTTTTTTCTACAGAAACCAACCGTATTAAATTCATAGGGCAGGTTTCTACACACAAACCACACCCATTGCAGTTATTTCCAATAAATGCTGAACCATTTTTAATGCTTATTGCATTTCTAGGGCAAAAGCGGATGCAGTTACCTAAACCAACACAGTTCCAGGTCCTACTATCATCAGAGCTGTTTTCATAAACAAAAAGAGCACAATCTTCTTGATCTTGTTTTAAATCAGCTGTTGTAGGTATGGCATTTTCTTCTGAAGAAAAGACAAAAGCTTTAAGTCCTGTTTCAGCATGGTTAAAGTCACCATTTTTTATGACAGCATCTACTTCTTCTTTTGAAAACATTGGGTCAAGGGCATCGATTTTTTGAGCTTTGAGGGAAGGTAAAAAAAGTATAAAGAGGAAGAATAAGCATAAAGATACTATTATAACCAAAAGAAATAAGAATAAAATAGGCAGAATCATTGTAATACTCCAGGGGTCAACCAAGATACGTTATAAGTCAGCAAAGCAAGAACAATTACTGCTATGCTGATAAAAAGGAGACTTAAGTTCTTAAAATCTTTTGCTGGATAAGAAAGCTCTATTCTTTTTCGCACTGCCACAAAAACAGGTATTAGTAAATAGAAAGTTAAAACATAGAAACAAGCATTTAACACACATTCAGCTAAAGTAAAACTTTCCATAAGACTTAAGATTATGCAAAGAATTGAAACTGTATACTCAGCCATACTTTTCCTAGTTATAATTCTTACCGTCGCCTCTACAAAAACAGAAATTACAGAGAAAATCATAACGGCAACAAACGGTGCTAATTCAGCTAAATCAGCTTTCACCAAAGCTTTAGAAAGAATCAAATACGATAAGGTTGCAGAAGATTCAACTGTTATAAGCATTTTTATGCAATCAGCAACAAGGTGTTTGGGTTTGCGGCTTAGTAAAACAGCCCTGTTTATGCCTATTCCATAAAACAAGACTGCTGAAGCACATATAAGATAGTAAAAAAAGTTATAAAGTATCATTTTTTACCTCTTCTGATTTATCTAAAAAATGTGTTATAAATACAACCCCTAAGGCTGTAATTACTAAAGCCCCTGGTATAGAAGCCCAAAAAACTCCAATATAAGTCTTTTCAGGATTATAATTTGTAATTATAACTTCTATTAGTTTAAATTTTCCAGGAAAAGAAAGGGTTCCAAAACCAAAAATATCCCTGAACAAAAAGATAAGTAAGGCAAAAAAAGAAAAAATCAAACTTTCTTTCATGTTAAAGTATAAATCAGTCTTAATCTTTTCTGTAGATTTGTCATAAAGGCAACCGATTAGAAAAGAGGAAACAGCAGGCATATAGATAAGGAATCCCATAGATAAGGCCATAATGGGAGAATAAATAATTAAAAATTGCTTAAAAAGTATTGTTAAAAACATCAAAAAAACCGGTAAAAGAACAGGCTGTAAATCTAACAAGTCAAGAACTTGGATTAGTTTCCTAAAAAAAGTTCCAAAAAGCATTAGAAAATTCAATAAAATAAGCGCAACAATACCATACGCTAGTCTTCCAGGAAGAGGAACAATTAAAGATAAGGAGGCGGTTATATATGAATAAAAACTTATTTTACCCTTCATTTTTACAAATCCTCCTGTGTACTAGAAAAAATAAGGGGAATCCTGTTTTTCCAATATGCTATTTGGGAATTCAACGATACCGATACGATAGCAGCATTTGCCTTTCCATGTAAAGCAACAAATTGCTTAAATTCTGCAAGCCCTGTATTTTCATCATAAATGTATAATGCTACGTTAGGACCGTATAAGCCAGTTACACGGATTAAAACTGCGTGAACCCCAAAGGCAAGCCGATTATCCTTTAGTAAGGAAAAAGAGGCAAAACTTAAAGAAAAAGAAGTCTTATACTTTTCCATTATATTAACAGAATAAGGGCTTTCTTCCTCTTGAAGAATAAGGCTTACCTGCTCTTGAAGTCCTTGCTTCCAAGATTTTCTGCTAAGTAAAATTACAAGAATCAGCAAACCCATGCTAAGAAAAAGTATCAAGGTAAAGGCTCCAAGTTTTTTCAACTGTTTTTTGTAAACCGTCAAATCTGGAAGCTCTGAAAGGTCTGCTGTAGCAACTGCTTCTTGAGCTACTTGTGCATCAAGAGTTGGTAAGGGTTCTTTTATCTCGCTTAAAGTTGAATCTTCTAAATTGATAAAAGAATCATTTGAATTTTGCTCAGGAGCTTGATCTGAACTGAATTTCTCAAACAAATCAGACATTTTCAGCCTCCAATTCGCTTAATCTTGGAACTAGGACATTTTCAATCTTTTTTCTAGCCCTATGACTTTCTGAAACTTGTATTAAAAGAGAAAGTATATTCATTGTAAGGATAACATACATATACCCCACTGTAGACGTTCCATACCCCATGATAAAGAAAGACAAGAGACCTGCAAGGAAAGCATACAAACTTTTTCCCCGCCGTGTAACAGGTGTAGTTCCATACCATTGTAACACATAAAGTGTGGAAAAAAGAGTTCCGCTAGTCAATAAGCAAAGTATAATATCCCCTTGAAATGCTGCGCCACCAGTAAAAAAGGGGCCCACAAATCTTACTAAAATAGAATATGTTAAAATGTAAACTGTGGGAATCAAGATGTCCAATAGCTCAAATGAAAAAAGTATGATTGATGAGACTAAAGTTATAAAATTAAAGCGGAAGGCTGGAATAGCTGAACCACAGTCCCAAAAAAGCGATACATAGCCTTCGGGGATAACAATTCCTAGATAGCTAAAAATATTTTTGTTTAGAAAGGCCGTTATCTGTGAATCTAATGGAATGAGAGGGACACTACCCCTTTGGATTAAATATAAAGCAACATTTCTACTTTGCAGATCATCGTGTGTCAGTAAAAAATCTGGGAAAATAGCTGTGTTTAAAATATAGCAGGTAATAACAGTTACAACTGTAGGATTAATCCAAGAAGATGCAAATCCGCCAAAAGAGTATTTTGTAAGGAAAAAAACTGTAATCGCTATAAAAAAGACAGCAAGAGGTGAATAGGTAGCGGGTAACAAGAAACCTGTTATGAGACCTTGTATAATAGCTATTAGAAAAGAATACTTAAACTGTTTTTTTAGCAAAAGAAAAACACATTCAGATGCTACAGAAGCCAACAGAGTACTTAAGATAATATAAAGAGAAGAATAACTTTTTGTAAGAATAAGAAGTAGAACTTGAGGAAGCAAAAGCAAAAGTATAAGAAAGCAACTTATTCCAAGAGAAGGTTTTAAATATACAAAAGGATGCAAAGTAACATCACTGAAATTTCTTTTATGAAAAAATCTATTCAATATCATCTTTAGACTTCCTTAATAATTCTATAGTCTGGCTCAATGGTAAACGAGATGGACATACACTGTTGCAAAGACTGCAAGAAGAACACAGTTCTGCAGTTTTTACAAGATCCTTGCCAACAGGTTTTCCCCCTAACCTATGCCTGAACATCAAGTCAGGGAAAATTTCTTCAGGGCATATGGCCCTACAATTGCCACATCGTATACAGGGTGAAAAAGTTTGAATACAAAGGCTTCTTTCTGGCAACAAGGTAACTGATTTTACATTTTTTGTAATTACTGCATCAAGATTATTTGCTGCAGTTCCCTGAATAAGACCGTTTATAATAACTTTTGCAGGTTTTATCTTAAAACCCCCACATTGTTTTATTAGGGATGTGATGTTTGTCCCTAGTCGGACCTTAAATAGTGCGGCAGCATTCAAACATTCACCGGTAACATGAACAAAAGTTTCTACAGCTGGTTTTCCCAAGGCAACGGCTTCATAGGCAGACAGCATAGTCTCTGAATCCACAAAAATACAATTTTTGTTTATACCTGAAAAAGTTGAAAAAGAAGATAGTTTTGCATTTTTTTTCACAAGGCCAATAAGGTTTTGTTTAAAACCTGCCGGATACTTTTGTGTATCAGCTTCCAAAATAAAAATAGGTATACCTACAAATTCAGTTTCATTGATTTTGATGTTGCTTTTTTTAGGAAGAATAAAAACAATTCCCTGAGCTTCCATTGCCCGTGCGGTAATATAAGCCCCTTTTAATATCTGGTACGTATAGTGTTCAGCCACAAAAGTATCAGTCATCCTGCTCGGATCCTCATCAAAGAGTCTGACAACTAAAAATCTATTTTTTACTAACTTACAGTTTTCTATTTGCCGTGCAAGGGCATCCGTCTTATCTTCACTACAGTCAAAAGTATTAGTAACACCCTTTGCTGTAAAAATATCAAGCAGGTTTTCTTTTGAAAACCACTGCCAGTCTGTTTCGGGCAGAACTTTCCCCAAATAAGAAAAGGAGCCTTCCATTTTTATTTTTACAGCTATACCAACACCACCATTGGGCAAGTAACAGTGGACAAAACCTATTACCCTGCCTGGAACAGGTGCGTGAATATAGAGGCGCTTTTCATTTTCTTCCTTTACAGAAAGTGCGATTACCTGCCCTTCTTTTACAACATCATTTTCTTGAACAATACATTTAAAATCCTTCTTTTTTGTAAGGTTAAAGGGTATAACCGCATAAGAAGGCAAAAAAGACCGTACAGAGTCTGTAAAGAGTTTCTTTTCTGAATTTACAAAATTATTTACTGCTTTCATTTTTTCTTTTGACCAAACAAAGTATAAAATCCATACATAAGCAGGGGTTCGCCTATGCTAAGTACAAGTAAAAACAAACTTAAAGTATTGTTTTTTGTTTTGTTAATTCCGACAACTGAAGTACTATAATAAATAGAAGTCTCACTTCCCTGGCTTAGCATAAGTTTTTCTATTGCAGGGTATTCAAGATGCTCCACAGTCCTTCTTTGGTTTTTAATAAAATCAGAATTATACTCCATTATAACACTTGTTGAAGGCTCTATAACTCCATTTTTTTCAGTATAATGAGTGACAGAAACTTTGTCCCCTATTTCTACTTCTTTTTGCATATTTAAAGATTCATTTAAATTTTTGTAAGGGAAAGATAAGGTCTTCCAAGCCCAGGTGCAGTAATCAGAAAAGGAAGGTAACTTCTTACCTTCTGCAATAACATAGTCACTTGCTTGAGGTGAAGGAACAGAAAGGCCCTGAATAGAGGATTTAGGAGTAAAGACTGCAGAAAGAAGAAAAAGGATAAACAAAGAGGCTATAGGCATAGCTGAAAAAACAGTAAGCTTAGAAGTTCTTTCATACATCATAGGAATTTGCTTTGCGGATAAAATCAATTTAAATGAAAAAGCATCCCTAAGTCTTTTATATTCGCTATAATGCTTTAATAGAATTAGGCAAAAAATTGAGGAGATTACAACAAAAAGTCCTAAGATCCCACACCGAAGTCCTAGGGTAAAAAAAACAAAGGGGGTGGAAATAAAAATAATCAAAAAATAAGGGGATTGAAAAATAGCTGAAAGATACTTTCTTCTTTCCCAAATATGATTAATAAAAATCAATGCCAGCAAATCTAGGCAAGCAAAGGCTGCGAGAGGATAAAATGGCATTGAAAAAGCAAAAAGCACAAAGAAGAGTGCGGGAAACATAAAAACTAGTTTTTTTTCAGAAAAATACAAAAGCACTATGAAGGTTATGAGAACGATAATAGGAACAAGCCAAGGATACTGTTCTGTACCATCGAGCCCTGCTTCCACACTTTTTTCTTTTTTTATCAACTCCAATGCCTGTAAACTGTTTCGCTCGTAATTAGACGGTATATAAAAAAGATTGTACAATGAGTTTTCATCAGAAAAATACGCAGTCCGCTCCCGCAAATACGAGGATAAAGCTGGCTCTACGGGTGTGAAGGAAGCTGAAAAAGGTATTCTTTGCAGGGATAAACTTATAACATCCTTACAGCCTGCATCAGAGAGAAAAGATAATACTTGAGTCTCTGAAAGGCTTTTTTCCACATACAAGACATTGTAATTATCCCAAATTCTAGTGATGGGCAGGCTTCTAAAAATGAATAGAAGGAGTACGGTAAAGAGGATAAATGAAATTGAAAATAAGTCTACAATTTTTAATTTTACTTTCATTTATTTTAATACACTAAATGCAAGACCTGTAAAAAAGCCCAAAAGTACACCAATAGCAACTTCCGAAGGGGTGTGGCCCTGCACTTCCTTTATTGATTTATAATCAATTATGCCTTCCTCTGCTAATTTCTTTCCTAACTTATTTAGAACTTTAGCCTGAATTCCACTAGCCCTTCTTACACCAACTGCGTCGCGGATGGTGACAAAAAAGAAACAAAGCGAAAGAATAAAAACATCACTATTAATCCCAGACCTAAAGCCTATAGTCGTACATAAAGATGCTACTAAAGCAGAATGGCTAGAAGGCATACTGCCGGTCTGCCAAAATAAAAGCTCAAAAAGTTCTTTAATACTGTGAACCTTTCCAGAAAATAACTTTATAAGCGTTTTTATAAATTGCGCCAATAACCAGCTAAAAATGCAAGAAAGCAATACTGGATTTGTGAGAAATAAATGTAACTGTCCCCTTGCATTTTGCATATTTTCTATTTTACCGTATTCAAAACTTTTGTCTAGTAGCAAAAGGATTTTTTTTTCCTTATAATCTCCTTATGAATTTCATTGATTTTTATGCAGGTCAAAATGATTGTGACAGGCGTTTAGACAGGGTTCTAAAAAGTATTTTTAAAGATGCAGATGCATCTAATTATTTTAAAGCCCTACGGAAAAAGCTGATTTTGGTAAATGACATGAAAAGTAGTCCTGATTATAGGGTAAAAGTAAATGATAAAATTTCAATAGCTGAATTTATACTTAAAAAACAAAATTCAAATACTAGCCTCCTGGATGATACAGACAGCAGTATTGAAATTATTTTAAAAACACCGGATATTTTATTTGTTAATAAAAAAAGCGGTATCCAAGTACAACCAAGTAAAAGTGATGAAAAATCCCTATCGCAAATGGTTGCTGCCTATTGCTCTAAAAATATGAAGGCAGACTCTTCCCTTTCCTTTAGAATTGGCCCTTTGCACAGGTTAGATAAATATACAAGTGGCCTTATAGCTTTTTCCCAAAGCCTGAAGGGGGCCCAGTATTTTTCTAAAGCCTTACAGTCAGGTGAAATAAAAAAAACATATATTGGAATTATTTGTGGAACTTTAACTGCTAAAGTAAGGTGGGAAGACAGTATAGAAGATTTCAGCAAAGATAAGGCCCGAGCTGCAAAAAAAACGTTCCACACAGTACAGGTTATTCCTGCAACAGATAAAAACGTAGCAATAACAAATGCAAAGCCCCTTTCTTTTGGTGAATTTGAAGGCAAAAGTATAACACTTGTCCAGTTTGATATTGAAACTGGCAGAAAGCATCAAATACGGGCACAGTCATCTTTTCACGGCTATCCCCTATTAGGAGACATAGCTTACGGAGGCGAGAAATTAAGCGGAAAAGCTTTTTTCCTTCATGCCTTGAGCCTTAGCTTTACCAAAGACAATCAACTTTCTTTACCAGACAAAATTACCGCACCACTTCCCAAAGACTTTTCAAATTTCATAAAATCTTTCTTGATAAATTGCCATGAAGACTTTATAATTTAAATATGGGTATTTTTTCTAAACTGTTTGGAAAAGAAGTTCAAGTATACGCTTTAGTTGGAGAAAGCGGGACAGGAAAGAGTTTTAGGGCAAAACTTTTGGCGCAAAAATATGACATCCATGCGCTTATAGATGACGGCCTCCTTATTCAGGATGATAAAATTCTTGCCGGTAAATCTGCAAAGCATGAAAAGACTTATATGGGGGCTGTTAGGGTTGCCCTTTTTGATGATAAAGAACACAGGGATCAAGTTGCTCGCGTATTACAAAAAAATAAGATAAAATCAATCCTCTTATTGGGAACTAGCGAAAAAATGGTTGGAAAGATAGCCGTTAGACTTCAGCTTCCCCCTCCTCAAAAAATAATAAAAATACAAGATATAGCTTCACGAGAGGATATTGAAAAAGCAATAAGAAGTAGACAGATAGAAGGAAAACACGTTATTCCCGTTCCTGCAATAGAAGTGCAAAAAAGCTATCCTAAGATTTTCTATAAATCAATACAGGAACTCTTGTCAAAGGGAAAATCTAAGCTTTCTGGAAAAAAAGAAGCTACAATGTCTGAAAAATCTATTGTAACTCCAGCTTTTAGTAAAAAGGGTCGCATAGAGATTTCAGAGGCAGCACTCAGCCAAATGGCCATGCACTGTGTGAGCGAATTTGATTCTGATATACGGATTAAAAAACTTTCCATAAAATCAGACAAACATGGCTATAGGTTGGTTATAACAGTGGATGTTCCTTTTGGTAAGCAATTAACTGGCCTTATTCATAACTTGCAGCAGTACATAATTGAAAACATAGAGCGCTTTACAGGCATTTTGGTAGAAGAAGTAAGCATAATAATTGACAAAATTACTGGCTTAGGGCCAACACAGGATAGCTACAGAAAGCTATAGCTATTCAGCGGGAAGAATAATTTTTGTCCGCTTCTTGGGTTGCTTTACTTGTATACCGTAGCTATTTAAGATTTTTCTAACCGCAAAATCCAATTCGGTGCGCTGAGGATTCATTGGCAAGACAAAGTTTCTGCATCTAGCCCAAGTCATCTTATATAAATCTGCTGCGGAGCTTGACTTGGCCTCTAAATTCCAATCTGTCAGACCTCCAACAAAATCCCGCAGAATATAGCTTAACTTTTCCCCCAAGCGAATATTAGGGTCTTTTAAAACAGCCTCATCTAATTCTTTTAGGCTTTTCATATATGCTTTTGCAAACTTTTTATTCTCAAGCATCATGTTTGTTGCTGCGGGTTGCAGGTAAATGTATAAATCTGTATCAAGAGCAACTTCTATTATATCCTTTGAATGACCGGAATTTATTATCTTGAGAAGTTCTTCTGTAAGACGTGAAGGAGAAACAGGAGACAAAAGAGGTGCAGAACTTCTTATTTTATGCTTAAGGGCACGTGGAATTTTACAGTGAGTTGTGGCTCCATATTTTACAGCGCGTAGCATACGAACGGGATCTTCAACAAAAATTCTATCTAAAGGAATAACAGGTTTTATAAGTCCTTTTTTTATATCCTTTACCCCGCCCACATAATCAATAACCTGTTCCTTTACAGGATCATAATAAAGGGCATTGAGCGTAAAATCCCTTCTCTTAACATCTTCATCCATAGTTCCAAAGGCGTTGCCTACAGAGCCATCTACTATTGAACGGAAGGTGCTTACCTCAAAAATCTTCTGACCTGAAAATACATGAACCAAGCGAAAGCGTTTACCTATTATTCTGGAGTTCCTGAATATTTTTTTTATCCTGCTAGGAGTTGCAT
>CAJOQA010000113.1 GCA_905236465.1 uncultured Treponema sp. | reverse complement strand
TTTTGTAGAGTCGGCAAAGTTTTTGTTTATTATAAAAGAAAGAGAATCTATAACAATTTGTTCATCGTCTGTTAGCAATATGTTAAACATGGTTTGGAATCCTTATAATAAATTTTGTTCCCAAACCGCCTTCTCCTTCTGTTATATCAAAAAGGTCGGTGCGGTGGAATTGAAGTTTTAGTCTTAGAAAAACATTTATAAGTCCTGTTCCGTTGTGGCTTGAATTGTCATCAAGTATTTCTGCAGGTAGTCTTGTTGTTCCTGATGAGACTGCTTGAAAAAGTGCTTCTTTTATCTTTTTGTTCATGCCTTCTCCGTTGTCGAGAATACTTATTTCTATAAACTTTTCTTCCCTTGTAATTCTTAGCAGAACTTTACCCTTTGCATTTTTTAGTCCGTGCTTTATACAGTTTTCTACAAGGGGCTGTAATGTCATGGACGGAATCTGTTGGGGAAAAGAACCTTCTGGAATTTCTTTTGTAAAGTCAAGGCGGCTACCAAATCTGACTTTCATTATGTAAACGAAATTATCTACTAAACCAAGTTCTTCGTCAATAGAAACTGTTTTTTTTTGCTGCTGGATGTTGTAGCGGAAAAAGTCAGCTACCTGTTCAATGAAATAACAGGTCTTGTCTGCGTTTTCCATCATGGCAAGTTGGGCCCCTGTGTTTAGGGTGTTAAATAAAAAGTGAGGGTTAATCTGATTTTGTAAGGCTCTTAGCTGTGCATCGGAATAAAGTGCCTGCATTTCAATTTCTTTTTCTTTTAACTCAGCTTCCGTGCGAGCTTTTTCCCAAATTGTGTCTATGTATTCTCTAATACTAATAATCATTCTGTCAAAGGCTCTACAGATGTTTCCTATTTCATCCTTTGTGTCTCTGTTAAAAAGAGGAATGTCAAAATTCCTTTTTGCTACCTTGTGGGCAACTTCTGAAATTTCAACTAGGGGGCTCATAATTGAAGTGATTGTAAAATACAAGGCGAAAAACGATAGTATTGCAAAAAGGAAAAAGAAGATGATGCTTAGTGTATTTGTAGTCACAATTTTTTTGTTACTTTCATCATAGCGAGCTGCGTTTTGTTGAAGACGTAAACTGTTTAGTTCAAGAATCTGAGAGCGTAAATAGTTGTAGCAAGTTTTTGTGTATGAATATTCATGGGAAAGTTCTTCTTCATTGTTGGCACGGCGGGCTGCAATGGTCAGGTTTCCGTAATAAAGAAATGCTTCTGTTAGCTGATGAACAATATATTCTTTATGGATTACTTCATTTTTTGAAGGAAAATTTTGAAGTTTTTCATTTAGGTTTTCAACTTTTGTTCTGGACTTGTAGTAGTCGTCTATGCTTTCAAAAGTGCGGTAGTTAACATAATCTTCCAAAGCTTTTTCTGTATTAAATATAACTTGAGTAAAATGAGTTAATTCAGAGTTAGATTTATACGAGTCTCCTAAACTGCTCATGGAAAGGTATGAAAGTTTCATTGTTGTTATTATGCTTGCTGTCAGCATAAGAATGGCAATGCCAATGCAAGTCATAATGCGCCATCTAAGACTTTTGTTTCTGATGTAATTTACAGGGCTTTGCATTATTTTTGCCCCCTGACAATTTTTACATCAGCTGTTACGTAGCTGTTAGCATAACCTCTAGATCTATATTCAAAAAGTTCTCGAATTGCCATCTGACCAATTTTCTCTGGATCAAGTGAGTATAATTCTGTTATCCAGCCTCGCTGCAAATACAGGTAGCAAACTTCATTGCCCCCATAGCCTATAAGTTTGTAATCTTGCGAAGCGTAGCGTTCGTAAAGAAGTTGTGCATACCTGATTGTATCATCTTCTGTAATGCAGATAAAGACATTGTTTCCTTTTGATAATACAAAATCGTTTGAAAGTTTTTCTATAACACTAGAGCGGATGTTGGGACTTTCTTGTAAAGATAACTGAAGGCTGCTTATAAAATTATTTGAATTTATGGAATCAGAAGTGCTTACGATAAAAACATTTCCACCCTGAGGTAAAAATGAGCGGGCTTCCTCCCCAATCTTTTTACCCATTTCCCAATTATTTGTTCCTATAAAGGAGATCTGCGGAATGTTAGCAGAAAAGTTTCCTGTTGTAACTATTGGGATAGCAGGTGATTCTGTTCTTTTCAGCATTTTCGGAGCTTGGTCTGGAGAGTCAATATAGGCAATAAGTCCGTCAGCATTTAAGAAGGATGCATAGTCAAAGAGATTTTGAAGGGTTGTTGTATCCGCTTGTGATTG
>CAJOQA010000112.1 GCA_905236465.1 uncultured Treponema sp. | reverse complement strand
TTGGCAGAGAATAATTTTTCATTAAAACACTTTTAAGTTGTACTGCAGTCTTCGGTTTGTAAGCCGCCTGCGCGAATAAAGTGTGACAGGCAATCATAAAAGCTGAAATAAAAATTAAAGAAAGTTTTTTGTTCATATTATATACTCCTTACTGGTATAAAAACACCTCAATTGGCATTTGTTTACAAAGTTTTAAAGTTCCTTGCAGGGTCACAGAAAAGCCGTATCAGCTCAACATGGGACTTGTGCCTGCTCTTAAGGTAAAGGGTTCTGCTTCCTTCGTTATAGACATAACCTGATGAATTATATGTCTCAAAACGGGGATCAGACCTGAATTGCAGGTTCTGGATTATTATGTTTGCATGGAAGGTCGGAACCCCATGAATAATTACATAATGAGAGTAGGTAAGCGGAAATTCTATATTTAGGTCAACTGCTGAAGAAGGGCCCATTGCATACGTCATCTTTGAAGCACAGGTCCATGACCATACAGCCTCTGTGCCGTAATAGCCTAAGACCTCTGTGTGGGGGTATAAGGAATTCTTCGTTAGAGAATGGTAAACGGCAGCTAGATCAGACAAGGGCAAATCCTTGTTCATTTCCTGATTTATAAGCAGGCGACCTGTAGCCTGGCAAGCCTCATTGCCTTGAATAGAGCCCAGTTCTATCAGTTTTTGCCCTAAAAGTATGGCTTGGGTAGAAGAAAGGGGAAGGTCGTTATCGGTAACGGTTAAAAGCCCCTCTTCAAGAGAAATATTTTTCTGAATGCTTTCCTTACAGTCTTCAATTGCGCTTTCCAATAGGGCTGCAATTTCAGGGGACTTTGCATACAAATAATTGTAAATTCCTACAATACCATCAGCTTGCAGCAGGGTAGGTTCAAATTTTTCGGCAAGGGAAGGAATTGCCAGCAAAGCCTTTATACTTTCCTTCTTCTTTTGCCGTAAAATGTATTCCTCTATGCCTTCAACCGTAAAAATATCCGCATTGCTATTGCTGATTGCGCTTTGCACCATGGACTCGTAGTTCTGGCTCTTTATATCAAGGGTCTTGTCCATATTGATTATGTTGTCAAAGTAGGGGGCGGACAGGTAGGTACGTTTGTTGCTTTGCTTGAATGAAGCAGGAACCATATCCAGGGCCTTGTTGTACCGGTCTTGGCTTGCCATTTCCGCAACGTAAGCGATAACCTCTTTTTCAGAGATAGAGGCTGCCTGTGAAGAGTTTGCGGTCCCTTCAAATTTACTAATTAAGTTAGATTTAAGAGTTTTAAGGTTTTCCTCGTAGCGCGATTTTTCAGTTCCTTCAAGGGAGGCTGCCAATTTAAATTCAAAGTGCTTGGCGGGGTCATAGAAGGTGTAGGTCGCAAGGGCAGAAGGACCGCTTAAAACAATTCGGTCTTTCTCAAGAAAAGGTGCGTTCAAGGCATACATAGAATTTTTTCCGCTTAGCAAAAGCCTAGTAGCAGTTTCTTCCTTTATTTTGCTACCGGAGCTTTGCCATGGTAAAGTCAGAGTGTCGTACCCGTTAGAAGGCAGGGCTGAAATCTTTAACGCAGGATTTGCTTCTGTTCCTAACTGCTCAAAAGTCAGGCTACTTCCGTCATCAAACATAAATTCAGCTGATAAATCGTTAATTTCCTTCCATGAAACTAAAGTTAAGTTTTTGCTATTGCTTTTTTCAGCAGAATTTGACACTATTATAGGAGTTTTTTGGTCTGCTCTAAAGGATATCCCGTTGAAAGTAACCTGAAATTGATTTTTCAATTCTATTTCGTTATTTTCTGTTTGAGTCTGAGCTAGCGATATACGCATTATGCCGAGTGTCTTTTGTATAACAGATTCGGTCTTAAATTGAAGTATAAAAATGCCGACAATGATAGCGGCATAAAGGACTGTCAGTCCAAAAAACTTTCTAATTGGATGTTTACGCATTTTGTTCATTCTATTCATTTATGTTACAAAATGCAAGGGCATATGTTAAACTTATTGGAAGCAAGTTTTGTACGTACTGCATTTTTTTAGTAAGGTGGGAATATAAATGAAAAAAAAAGCATTAGCTCTTTCTGTGACCGCACTTTTTCTATCTAGTGCCTTTTCTCTCTTCGCAAAGGAGGGAACTCAGGCTCAGCAAGCTTACCAGCAGGCTTTTTCAAAGGATTTGTTTGTAGAACAGTTGCAAGAAAAGTTGAATACTTCTTCTGTAAAAGAAGCTTTAGCCCTTTTTGAAGAGCTTCCTTCTGACCAGGCTGACGATTTTGATTTGTTGTATCTGAAAGCAGCCTTAAATTTAAGCGCTGGAAACTACAAAGAAGCAAGTTCAATTTGTTCTGCCCTCAATTCAAAGAACCCTGGTAATACTGATGTTATGGAATTAGGGGTTACGGTTGCGACTGCCAGCGGTAACACTAAAGAAAAAAATCGTCTTGTAAAGTCTTTGCTTGAAAAAGACCAGTATAATGTAACAGCAAATATTTCTATGGCAGATGACTACTTTGGCAAAAAAAATTATAAGCAGTCCCGCCTTTATTATCAGAAGGCCCTTAAGCGGGAACCTGAAAACGAAGATGCCCTCTTTGGTGTGGGGCGGGCCTCTTATTTTCTTGAGGATGACAGCAAGGCTGAAGAAACTTTTAATACAATCTTAAAAAAAGACCCCTCGTATGCTCCGGCTTATTCCTACCTAGGAAAGATTGCCGCAGCTGCTAACAAAAATAAAAAGGCTTCTGACTATGCTGCTAAGGCCTTGGAATTAGAGCCCCTTAACTACGATTACAACATGGATTACGGTTTGTATGAAAGTTCCTTAGGCCACTATGAAAATGCCTTTGCGGCCTGGTCAAAGGCCATAGAGTTGCAGCCTGATTATTTCTTAGCCTATGCCTATAGGGGCGGACTATATGATCAGGAGGAAATGCTCGATCAGGCTTTGGCAGACTACCGCAAGGTTGTAAAATATAATCCGGCCTATTATTTTGCTTGGGAAAGCATCGGTGTTATAGAACTGCACCAGCAAAACTGGAAAGCCGCACGGGAAGCCTTTGAAAAGTGCTATGAAAAGCAAAAGGATAATATCTCTTATCCCCTTATGATAACATTCTGTTATTTTAAGGAGAAAAATCCTGTTCAGGCAAAGGCCTTCAGCGACAAGGTCTTACGCAAAATGGACAGATCCTCTATTGAATATGCCATGCTCCGTTGCTACCACGACCAGGGGGGAGGGGCCATGCCGCTTCCTCAAAAAATTTCTGCTATAGAAAGCAGGCAAAAGCAGGGAAAGATGTATTTTTATCTAGGGCTT
>CAJOQA010000111.1 GCA_905236465.1 uncultured Treponema sp. | reverse complement strand
AAATGAATTTCGCAACAGCGATGAATATAGCCATCCGTATTATTGGGCGGCATTTACAGTCTATGAATAAATTTTTGATTGAATATAGTGGAGGTTTACCATGAACGAACACGCTGACTTTGGAAACAACAAGGTCATCTTGGTCTGTTTGAACCAGTCTTACGAAAATTATAAAAGTGACTGTCGAAAAACATTTTCAGGAATAAGAAGCAGAAAAAATCTTGAGGACTGTATCAGAAAGTATTGGTCTATTAAAGACCTTGAGAAAGCTAATCAGGCTGACTACATTGTTGGAACCTACAAGACAGAAATAGTAGCAGTCTATAAATTTGACAAAAGTTTTGGATGGAAACAAGTTAAAGATTATGAAGAGATTCAGGATAAAGATGAAATCGCCGATTACCCGGATCTTTTGCTAAGATACGCTTGCCACGGTGAACTCGTAGCAGGCATATTAAAAAATGGAGAACACATAAACAAAGAAAAGGGGAAATGGTTAGGAACAAAATCCCCGAAAAAGTTTTATAATTGTTATCCATTGTATAACTACTAGTCATTACAAATACTAAGCACGACCGCAAGAAAACTACGGTCGTGTATTTCTGAACTTGTTTCTGAATCTTATACATAGTGCAAGAGCCCCCACACCTGTCTGTCGGCAGACAGATTCGGGGTGACACTGCAAACATTAGTTTTCAGACAGCTTCGGGTGAACTTACTTACGAAAAGTAAGCAACTCCGGCTTGGAAAATATTTTGGCAGGAATTTTCTGTTGGGTTGGTAAGAGGGTTACCTGCAATGTTCTTTATTAAATCCACACTGGCGCCATTGGCATCTTGCCCCATAGTGCGCTCGCTATGGCCCATCTTGCCAAGAACCCTTCCGTCAGGACTGGTAAGGCCTTCTATTGCAAAGAGGCTGCCGTTAGGGTTGTCCGGTTCACTAATAGAAGGTATACCATTTTCATCCACGTACTGCGTAAAGACCTGACCTGCAGCAAAAAGTTTTTGAGCCAGCTCTTTGCTTATTACAATGCGTCCTTCTCCGTGACTTACGGGAACTAAGTGTATGCGGCTGTCCAGAACAGAAGGGCTTAAGGCCCATGGACTTGTAGCACTTACCATTCTTGTGCGGACTACACGGCTTATATGACGGCCAATCTTATTGAAAGTTAAGGTTGGTGTATCAGAAGTCATATCTGTTATTTCCCCAAATGGAACAAGGCCTGTCTTTATAAGAGCCTGAAAACCGTTACATATGCCAAGCACAAGCCCGTCTCGTTTCTTAAGCAGATTCATTATGCTGTCAGCAATGCGACCTTCACGGATTACGTTTGCAATAAATTTTCCAGAGCCATCAGGTTCATCGCCGGAACTAAAGCCTCCAGCAAAGGCAACAATCTGCGCCCCGTCAATTTCCTTTTTAAAGAGGTCAAGGGAATCAGAAAGCTCTGCTGCGCTTCTATTGCGGAAAACCAAGATTTTAGTTTCAGCCCCATTCAGGTTGAAGGCCCGCGCCATGTCATACTCACAGTTTGTTCCTGGGAATACTGGAATTATAACCTTGGGCTTTACAGTAGATTTTTTTATAGTAAAAGTTTCCCTAGCCTTAGCAAGACTTGGGTGCACGTCTTTTGCCCACTGTTCAAGGGGCTCCTGCTCACCGGCGCCGCTTACTGGCGGAAAGACAACAGAAAGTTTTTCTTCCCAAACCTTTTCAATCTTTGCCAAGTCAGTAGTCTTGCCAAAAAGGTTCAAGGACTTTTCTTCAGTTGTAAGACCAATCTTAACAACAGTATCTTCAACAAAGTCCTCAATGCCATCCAAAGCCTGATCAGATTCCACGATAATTGACCCGTACAATGGAGTAAATAAATCTTCTGCTCCAACTTCACCGCCAAGCTCAGCCCTTGTCGCAGACTGGGGAATCATACGGACCGCAGCCCCTATTCTGTTTCCCAACGCCATCTTGGCAAGGGCCTCAGCAATTCCGCCTGCACCAACAGGGTACATGGCAGCTATTTTTCCCTGACTGTTCAATTTATACAGGGCATTTGCATTGGTCTTAAAAGTTTCCCAATCTGGGGCAAGGTCTTGTGAATACGGCAGGGTCACAAGGTAAATTGAATTTCCCGCTTTTTTAAAAGAAGCGGAGCAGACATTGCTGACTGTATCAGTGGTAACCGCAAATGAAACAAGTGTATGCGGAACATTTAAGCTTTCAAAGGTTCCGCTCATTGAATCCTTGCCGCCAATGCTTCCTGTCCCCATAGCACGCTGGGCATCTAGAGCACCTAGCAAGGCTGCAGCAGGATAGCCCCAAGTCTTTTCGTCAACGGTCCTGCCAAAGAATTCCTGAAAGCTCAAGTAACAGCTTTCTGCCCTACCACCAAGACAAACAATCTTAGCAAGACTTGAAAGCACTGCAATTTGACCGCCGTGCCAGGCTGACCACTGAGCAACACGAGGATCAAAACCATAAGTCATAAGGCTTACTGTGGAAGTCTCGCGGGGTGAAAGAACCGGAATCTTCGCAGCCATACCGGCTTCGGGTGTGCACTGATATTTTCCACCAAATGGCATCAAAACAGAAGAAGAGCCTATAGACCCATCAAAGCGTTCAGCAAGTCCTCTTTGAGAACAGCAGGCCAAATCTGACATATCCGCAAGCAAAGCTTTTTCTACAGCCTCCCCATCAGGATTTTTTCCTAAAGCTTGTGCAACAGAAGGTAGGGGATTTACAAGAGGGGACTCTTCAGGGCTAGCAGGGCTTTCTATAAGGGCCTTAGCCTCGTGTGGGGCTCCTGCTGTATCAATGAATTCCCTGTCTATGTCAACAATAGTTTTTCCCCGCCACTTCATCACCATCCGGTTAGTATCTGTGACGGTTGCTACAACAACTGCATTTAAGTTTTCTGCATTTGCGGCAGCTATAAATTTCTCTACATTCTCTTTGCGAACCACGACAGCCATTCTCTCTTGGGATTCAGAAATAGCAAGCTCCGTACCGTCAAGTCCCTCGTACTTTTTGGGAACAGCATCAAGGTTTATATCAAGGCCTGGTGCAAGCTCACCTACAGCAACAGAAACACCGCCTGCACCAAAGTCATTACAGCGGCGGATCATCAAACAGACATCTTTATTGCGGAACAGGCGTTGAATCTTTCGCTCTTCAACAGCATTACCCTTTTGAACCTCTGCAGCCGCAGTTGTCACGGACTTTACATCGTGAACCTTAGAAGAACCCGTAGCTCCTCCAATTCCATCACGACCGGTTCCACCACCAAGTAAAATTATTATATCGCCTGCTTCAGGTCTTTCCCTTAGAACTAGGTCAACTGGGGCCGCAGCAATTACAGCCCCAAGCTCCATTCTTTTTGCCAAATATCCAGGGTGGTAAACCTCTGCAACCTGACCTGTCGTAAGGCCAATCTGGTTTCCGTAAGAAGAAAAACCTTGGGCGGCTTCACGGGTCAGCTTCATCTGTGGAAGCTTACCAGGCAGAGTCTGATTCAAGGGAACAGTGGGGTCAGCAGCACCTGTTACGCGTAGGGCCTGATAAACCCAGCTGCGGGCAGAAAGAGGATCGCGGATTGCCCCACCAATACAGGTCGCGGCTCCACCAAAGGGTTCTATTTCTGTTGGGTGGTTGTGGGTTTCATTTTTAAATTCCAAAAGCCACCGTTCACTTTCTTCCTTGTCGCCGTCAGTATACTTTACATCTATATAGATTGAGCAAGCATTGTTTTCCTCGCTCACTTCAAGGTCTTTTAAGTAGCCGTGCTTACGCAGATATTTAGCCCCAATACAGGCCATATCCATAAGGGTCACAGGCTTGTCCTTGCGGTCAGCGTAAAGATCCGTGCGCATTTGAGTGTAATTTTGGTATGAAGCGCGGAAAAGGTCTGCGTATGGGCCATCTTCAATCTTGAGCTCTTTTAGGATTGTGTTGAATGTAGTGTGGCGGCAATGGTCAGACCAATAAGTGTCCAGTACACGTATTTCTGTAATTGTAGGATCCCGATTAATCTTTTTAAAATAAGACTGCATCCACTTTATGTCCGCAAAATCCATGGCAAGACCAAGCTTCTGCCGGTAGCTTTCCAAATCTGAATCAGATAAGGCAATAAAACCTGCAACAATTTCTATGTCAGCAGGTGTATGCGTTTTCATTTGTAAAGTCTCAGGCTTTGTTGAATCAGTTAGGCGACTGTCTACCGGATTTATTAAATAGTGCTGGATTTTTTCAACATCAACTGCTGCGACATTTCCAGAAAGCAGGACAATTTTTGCACAACGGACACGGGGAGGCTCAGTTCCTACCTGCGCGGAATTTTTCAAACCTTCGCGCAAAAGAGTCAGGCATTGCTCTGCTGAATCAGCCCTCTGATCATACTGGCCTGGCAAGTACTCCCAGATAATCTGGGTAGTACCAGAAGGAATTTCCAAATTCTCAAAGATGATATTATCAGATTGAGGTTCAGAAAAAATGCGGGTAGCTGCAGCCTTTGCAACAGCCTCCCCCACATTCTCAACATCGTACCGGTTCAGATAACGGACACCGGTAACACCGCCAATACCCAAAAAACCGCTTATTTCAGCGCTGATGCGGTCAGCCTCGTTGGCAAAACCCGACTTTCTTTCTACATAGATACGGAACATACTTGCAAAGTATACTTGATTTTGTATATTTATGCAAGATTTTGACCTTTTGGCGTTTTGGCAAGGCTTTTTGCGATTTCTTCATCAGTAGGGATATAATCAGACATAGTGCCGTCGTTAAAGGCTTTGTAGGCATACATGTCAAAGTAGCCAGTTCCCGTAAGCCCAAAGAGAATCGTTTTTTCTTCGCCTGTCTCTTTGCATTTAAGGGCCTCGTCTATTGCTACGCGGATTGCGTGACTTGACTCAGGGGCGGGCAAGATTCCTTCCACACGGGCAAATTGGCGGGCAGCGTCAAAAACAGATGTCTGTTCAACAGACCTCGCTTCAATCAATTTGTCATCATAAAGCTGAGAAAGGATTGAACTCATACCGTGGTAGCGCAAACCGCCTGCATGGTTGGGAGAGGGCATGAACTCGCTTCCAAGCGTATACATCTTTGCAAGCGGGCAGACATGACCTGTATCGCAGAAATCATACACGTATTTTCCCCGTGTAAGTGACGGGCATGAAGCAGGCTCCACGGCTATAAAGTGATAGTCCGCCTCTCCGCGCAACTTTCGCCCCATAAAGGGAGAAATCAAGCCACCCAAGTTAGAGCCACCTCCGGCGCAACCGATAATAACATCAGGCTTTATGCCATATTTGTCCATAGCAGTCATCGTTTCAAGACCAATAACAGTCTGGTGGAGCAGGACCTGATTCAGCACGCTTCCAAGCACATAGCGGTAGCTTTCCTGCTTTGTAGCAGCCTCAACCGCCTCGCTGATTGCGCAGCCCAAGCTCCCGCCTGTTCCTGGAAATTCTGCTAGAATCTTGCGGCCAACTTCAGTTGTATCACTTGGAGACGGGGTGACCTGTGCCCCGTATGTGCGCATAACTTCGCGGCGGAAGGGCTTTTGCTCATAAGAGACTTTGACCATGTAAACCTGACAGTCCAAGCCAAAGTAAGAGCAGGCCATAGAAAGCGCAGTGCCCCACTGGCCAGCACCGGTTTCTGTCGTAACCCCCTTTAGCCCCTGCTTTTTAGCATAATAGGCTTGGGCAATAGCGGAGTTCAGCTTATGGCTTCCACTCGTATTGTTTCCTTCAAATTTATAGTAGATTTTTGCAGGTGTTTCCAATTTTTTTTCAAGGCAGTAGGCCCTTACAAGGGGAGCAGGCCTGTACATCTTGTAGAATTCGCGGATTTCATCGGGAATCGGAATATAGGCATCGCTTTCGTTAAGCTCCTGCTTTACAAGCTCGTTGCAAAACACATGCGAAAGTTCTTCTGCCGTACAAGGCTTAAACGTAGCGGGGTTCAAAAGCGGAGAAGGCTTGTTCTTCATGTCTGCACGGACATTATACCAGCTTGCAGGCAGTTCATTTTCAGAAAGATAAATTTTATATGGGATTGTTTCGGACATACGTAGCTCCTGAATTTCGTTCTTTTATCTGAATACCATCAGTATAGCAAAAAAAGAATTAAGGTGCAATAAAGGTTCACCAAGATTAGTTCATCTTTATATGGCGATTTGCATTTTTCCCATTGCATTTGATATAAATCAATAGTACAATATATAAATAAGTGGCAGGTTCAAACGTAACCTGTGCAAGGGGGGATACAGATGGAGCAAGAAGTTGTGGTTTCACGAAGCAGCAATGCAAAAACCGCAGTAAAGGATCTGACCGGTAAGCTCAAAAGAGCTACTGGAGATTATCACGCTGTGATTTTCATGGCAGCCATTTCATTTGACTTTGAAGAGCTTTCAAAGGAGATAGCGGCATGCTTTCCAAAAGCTCAGGTAATCGGGACTAGTACGGCAGGAGAAATCAGCCCTGAAGGATTTTTAAACAACACGGTGGTTCTTACCACAATGTATTCACCTGAATCAAAGATTCACGGGGCCCTGATAGAAAACGGAAGCCGCTACCCTGTAAGCAGTAAAAATGAAATCGAAAAAGCCATGACTTTCTGTGGCATACAAAAAAATTCCCCACTTTCTGGCAAGAACGCCTTTGCAATAACATTCATAAACGGAGTTCACAACGCTGAGGAGACAATACTTTCAACGCTCTATTCAATAATAGGAAACGACTCTTTCCCGCTAGCAGGAGGCACAGCAGGCTACACAGGTAGCACGGCAGTGACCTATGTAAGCTTTAACGGAAGGACAACACAAGACGGGGCAGCCTTGCTTTTCATAAAGACTAGCTGCAAGTTTGACATACGGCAGGAAGACATCTTCAACCCAACGGGCAAGCGGGTTTGGGTTACGGGGGCAGACCCCATAAGCCGTACAATAAAGAGCCTCAACGGAAAGCCAGCCCAAACAGTATATGCCCAGCAGCTAGGGGTAAGCGAAAGTCAGGCAGGGTCAATGACTTTTGAAAACCCCTTTGGCCGCTACCTCAACGGCTCTATGCATATAGCAGCCCTAGCAGGCTTCACTGCGGACAAGAAAATACAGCTCTTCGCCAGGGTAGTCCCAAATTCAACCCTAGAGCTCATGAAAATCGGGAATCCAAAAGAGAAGGCAGCAGAAACATGTGCCGGTATTCTGCAGGCAATACCCTCCCCTAAATTCACCCTTCTGATGACCTGCATAACACGGACCCTTGCCTTCAATAGGCTACATATTGAAAGGGACATAATCAGCAAGTACAGGGAAACATTTCCTACGTTCTGCGGTTTTTCCTGCTACGGGGAGCAGATAGGACGGATTCATTGCAATCAGACTCTGGTAACAGTTGTAATAGGAGACTAGAAACTATGGAAAAGGCAGAACTTATTCAATACGGGGCAACAGTGGCAGACACCCTGATACGGTACCTAGAAAAAGATGCTATAGGGGGAATCTTCCTAAACACATACCTTTCCCAAAATTCAGGGCAGGACAAGCAAAAGGAAGCCCTTTCGCATTTGATGGCAAGCTCCACCGAGATGCAGCAGGCAACAGAGCAAATGACAGGGCGGGCAGCAGAAAACATAGAACGGTTGGGCGGAATCTTCAAGGCCATTGAAAAGCTAGAGGAATCGGCAGGCAAGATAGAGGAAGACCATAAAAAGTACGCGGAGCAGTTCAAGAACCTAATCGAACAGACAAATTCAATAAAGAACCAGGTAAATGGCATTTCTGAAATTTCAGAGCAGACAAACCTGCTTTCATTCAACGCTTCTATAGAGGCAGCACATGCGGGTGCGCTAGGAGCGGGATTCAGGATAATAGCAAACGAAGTAAAGGCACTTTCCGAAAACACGCAGAAGGCAACAGGAAAGATAAAGACTGATATGGAAAGGCTTTCGGAATCAATAAAGAGGTTGGAGCAGGATACCCAAAAAACAGTACAAGCCCTTTCTGGACTTGCAAAGGAAACTGAAAACACTCTTAAACAGTTTGAGAGCGTACGAAAACTGAATTCTGCAAACAACAGCGATGTGGAGCAGATAAGCGAGGCCATAGCAGCTAATATGCAGGGCATGAAAAACATTGTGCAAACTGTACAAGATGCGGAAGAAGTCTCAAAGAAAAGCGAATCGCTTTTTGCAGACAGCGCATCAAAAAATGAGATGCTTTTCAACGACTTATATTCTTTTGTCTACGAGCTAAAAGCAATCTTTGCTGATTTGGCGAAAGTTCATTAAAAGTTAAAGTTGAAAAAGAAAAATTCAGGGTTATACTTTTACCTAGAGGAAAGAGACTGTAGTATAAATGGGGGAATTCATGTCACTTAAATTTACTTTTACTGGGGAAAAACGGTCTTCTTTAATAAAGAAGCTACTTATCTTTGTGGGTGCTGTCATTGTGCTCTTCAATGTAATACAACTTGTTTTTGTCATCCTGAACGCACGAAAGGATATCGTTTCTGAGGATCAGGCAATGTACATGAATATGTTGGAAGGATATTCAAATGCCTTAAACAAGGATATAGAAGGATATTTCAGAGAACTTTCAGGTTATGTCCATGCTGATGTGATGAAGGACGGCGACCTTGAGGCAGCCTATGAATGGATTCAAGATCCAGATAACAGCGGGATGCGGAATGAATTTGACTACATCATGTTTGCGGGTTCTGACGGAATCTCCTACAACGACATAGGAGGAACCACAAACATAGCAGACCGTAGTTACTTTAAGGCAATAATGAGGGAAGGAAAAGAATTCTATGTCGATGACCCTGTTATCTCAAAGACCACGGGGCAGCCGGTAATTCACATTACACGGGCCGTCAAGGACAGGAACGGCAGAACATTCGCCATGCTCGCAGGGGTCGTAAATTTAAATATTATTACAAAAGAGATTTCAAAAGCAAAAATAGGAGAAAAGGGCTATGCCTACCTTCTTGCAAGTGACGGTCTTGTGCTTGCCCACCCTGTTACGGAATTTGTTATGCAGAAGAATTTCATAACAGGTATAACGGGTGGAAAGTCCGGTAGGAACGGCGATATGATTGCTGTGGCGGAAGCTATGGTAGCAGGACAGAAGGGGGGAAAATTCATAAACGCCAACGGCAGGATGGGGCAGGATCTCATTGTCTATCAGCCTGTAACAGGAACCCCTTGGTCAATAGCCCTTTCAGTTCCAGACAACCAGATTTATGATTTGGTTAACAAAATAAGAAATCTGCTGATTGGCTTTGCCTTGTTCACAGTGGCAGCCCTAATTGTCGTCTCTGGCTACCTATTGCTTAAATCCCTAAAGCCACTGCAGGTAGTTGAGGAAGCAATAACAGGAATCGCCTCTGGGGATGCGGACCTTACAAAGAGAATAGACATAAAGTCAAACAATGAAATCGGCTTTGTGGTAAAGGGGTTCAACGCCTTTGCTTCAAAACTACAGGACATAATAGGTCAGGTGAAAGGGTCAAAGGATGAGCTTCTAGAAGCGGGCGAAGACCTGACCGCAGCAACAGAAGACACAAGTTCTTCTATTACAGAAATCATTGCTAACATAGAATCCATGCGGCATCACATAGAGGCACAGAACCAGTCCGTCAGCCAAACTGCAGGTGCTGTAAACGAGATAGCATCAAACATTGAATCCCTTGAACACATGATAGAAAGCCAGTCTAGCGGTGTAGCCCAGGCAAGTGCAGCTGTTGACCAAATGATTGGAAACATTTCTTCTGTAAACAACTCAATGGAAAAGATGGCCCAATCCTTCGGCGAACTCCGCTCTAATTCCCAGATGGGAATCTCTAAGCAGAAGTCCGTAAACGACAAAATTACAGAAATTGAAGTTCAGTCAAAGATGCTACAGGAAGCCAATGTTGCCATTTCAGCAATTGCAGCCCAAACTAACCTTCTTGCCATGAACGCAGCCATAGAAGCAGCCCATGCAGGAGAAGCAGGAAAAGGCTTTGCGGTTGTTGCAGATGAAATCAGGAAACTTTCCGAAACCTCAACAGCCCAGTCAAAGACAATAGGAAATCAGCTCAAGAACATAAAGAATTCCATTACTTTGGTTGTATCAGCTTCAAGCGAGTCCAGTGTTGCCTTTGAGCAGGTTTCAAGGAAGCTAGAAGAAACAGATGCCCTAGTCATGCAGATTCAAGCTGCGATGCAAGAACAAAACGAAGGGTCAAAGCAGATAACAGAAGCCCTGCACAATATGAACGACAGTACCGTTGAAGTACACACGGCCTCAGGGGAAATGTCTGAAGGCAACAAGATGATTTTGAAGGAAGTGCAAATCCTGCAAAACGCAGCTCTTTCCATAAGCCAGGGGATGGAAGAGATGACCGTAGGGGCCCGTAAGATAAACGAGACAGGAGCCGCCCTAAGCGGAGTTTCAAGCAAGATCACGGCCTCCATTGCAAAGATAGGGGAGCAAGTAGATAAGTTCAAGGTGTAGGGAAAGATGTTGGAGAGAAAATAATGTAGGAGGGGAAAAAGTCTCTTTTTTTCCCCTCTGCTTAGCAAGCATGACTTGCGACGAATACCCCGCAACGCCCCGATTAGGTTGCGCAGTTTTTATAAAATGAATTGACTAAACTATAATCCAGCTAATCTAGAATTATAAGGCACTTCCATAGCTGACGGTGACCAGATTGTGAACACCGTTATGACAAAATGGTTGTATGACTCATACAGCACGATTCCCGACAGTTTCAAAGATGATTTCTTTTACTCAACAAAGAATGAAGCCGAACTAACAAAAATTCGGGCAAATTATGTAAACAAATCTGCATTGGCACACTGTGTCTATATTTTGGATTTGGACGATTCGGTAGCAATTCTTTTAAGTGCAGAATATCTTTGTACATTCAGAACAACTGGAATCCCCAAATAATTGATGGCGAGGGAAACTCTGAAACATCGGCAAAAATGAATGCTGCAAAAAAAGCACTGGACTTTTTGCACAAGTATCAGATAGAGCAAATTGCGGGAAAGGCAACACCAGATACCGCCGTCTAAACGCTTAACACATTGTACTTGAAGAAATTTATTTCAAAGCCCGAATTGAATTGCTCTGTTTCTCCCGATGACGACGGAAATCAGATTTGGCGATGTAAATGTTTCATCAAGGAATATGAAGATTGGGAAGGATATAATCAAACGGGAATCGGAGAAAAATCTACAATTCCGTTTTTGTTTCTTTTTCAGCGAACATCTTCTGATAGGCCGCAGTAAACCTTGACAAATGCTTCTGTTTAGCGTTAGTATGTAATTATGATACGGTCATTCGGAGATTCTTAGACAGAATTGATACACAACGGATTCAGAAGCAAACGACTTCCGCCAACGATTCAAAATGTTGCGCGTCGGAAACTCCGCATGATTCGCCTCTTCCCATGCGCGAGCGCGTGTTCCAGCGCAAACGCCATCGAAGAGAGCGTCTTTCCTCCGCCCGTCGGCACGTTGAGCGAATAAAATCCTGGTGGCAACTTCGCCTTTTCCCTGCACGACCGCAGTACAGCCGCGCGGATTTTGTTTATGCGCGACGGAGGAGCGTTTCGCGTTTTCTCCGCCATGTACTCATCGAACCGCGTTCTCAGTTCCGCAAGGCTTTCGTACTTTCCGCGCAGTGCCGCCTGCTCCGGCTGCATAAATTGCTCCGTGTCCAGAAAATCCGCATCCACAAGGCAGGAATACAGCATCCGAATCCACAGATGAAAATGCTCCAGCAGCTCCTGCGGATTTTCTTTTTTCAAATCATTTTTCCCGAACGGCGTCGATTTT
>CAJOQA010000110.1 GCA_905236465.1 uncultured Treponema sp. | reverse complement strand
TTTGAGGAAGCAGAACGCACAGATTCAATTCTGCTGTTTGATGAGGCCGACAGTTTCTTTGCTTCCCGCGAAAACGCAAGCCACAGTTGGGAACGCACTCAGGTAAATGAGTTTTTAACTCAGCTTGAGGAATTTAACGGAGTTGTAATCTGCACGACAAACCTCAAGCAGATTATGGATCCGGCAATGAACCGCCGCTTCCACATGATTGTGGAGTTCAAGCCGCTATCATCAGAAGGAATTTGCAGTATGTTGAGCCATTACTTTCAAGACTACACATTTACCGATGAAGAAATCAATCGCATAGAATGTGCTTCATCTGTTACCCCCGGTGACTTTGGAGTTCTTTCAAACCGCATCCGCTTTATGAATGAGGAAGAGGTTTCCTCTGAATATATAACGGACGAACTATGCAAAATGCAAGAGGATAAAGATAATGGCGGAAAACGGATTGGCTTCTTTAGCTGACAGCTTAGGGGGCTAGCCCATAGCTTTCCATAACAGACCGGATTGCTTTTATTCTCTTGCAAATGTAGCTTGTAGAATATAAGCTGCCGGTCTTTTCATTTATTATCTCAATCTCATTTTGCTGCTTTCCCTCTGAAAGCTCTGAGCAAATTTTCCTATCAACCGCAGAAAGTTGAGACATGACCTTTGAAAGTTTTTTATCCAAGATCTCATTGTCAAGCCTTGCAATTATTTCATCTTCGGCTTCAGGATTATTGATGCTTGGAATTTCTTTAATCAAATATTTTTTATTATGCCGCCTTATATCCCTAAGTCCAGTTTTCAGCCAGAGCTTCAAATATTGCGCAAAGGTGTAGCTTTCCTTTGTCTTTATTTGGTCTGGCTTAAAATTTTCCACAGCCCTTACAATGTATGGGAAAATTTCACGGAGAAAAGTTTTTCTTTCCATAGCAACAAAAGAAGAATCACGTGTAAAACCAGACCGTTCATTAAAATCAATTTGCTGGGTATACGAATGTCGTAGGCTTGTGGTCTTTCCGAATTTCACATAAAGCTTACAATAGTGCTCAATAAGTTTTTGATACTTCTCTTCAAAAAAGCGCGCTAATTCTTCAGCCTCTTCTTTGCAAGGGTTCTGGCAATATGCTAAGAGCTTACTATAATCTTCAGAATACTTTTCTTTCATACAAAATAGTATAGCAAGTTTTCTTGAAAAAACAATAAAGGACCTTTACTCTAGCAAAAAATCTACTATATTTTTCATAGGGGTATAAAATGCAGGCATACAATCAAAAGTCCATAGAGCAAACCATTATTGATGCTATTGAAATTTCCAGACTTTCAGACATTCCCGTTCTTTTTATGTCCAACCCAGGTCTTGGAAAAACAACTATTCTCAAAAGATATGCAGACCACTGCGACATGCATCTGGAAACGCTTATAGGCAGCCGTTTTACACCTGAAGAAATCGCAGGCTATCAAGTAAACAACGGAGGAGATCACCTTACACACCTAAGCCCTGAATGGTTCAGCCGCATCCAAGAAAAGGCAAGTCAAGGAATAAAAACACTTCTTTTTATAGACGAACTTTCTACCTGCTCAGACTTTGTTCAGGGCTCACTTTTAAGCCTCATCTTTGACCGCACAATTGGAAGCGGTAAATTCCTACCCAAAGACTGTCTTATTGTCGCTGCAGCAAACTATGCAAGGAACCTTCCATCCTCAATGAACATCATGGCCCCTACCCTTAACCGCTTCATAATAGTAAACTTAAACGACAACTACACGGCCTTTGACATGATGCAGGAATTCCTGTCAGAGCCTGCAAGTCCCCTTTACCCAGAGGAAAAATACCACCTTTCCCAAAATGAAAAAGAAGACTTTATGGAAAAGTTCAGGAACATCTGGAAAGAAATTTTCCTGAAGTACTCAGATACAGAATCAAAACTTGGAATAATAAATATCAATCACCAAAACTTAGACGGCCTTTATTCAGAAAGTGAGGACTGCATCTACAATTTTATCTCCGGTAGATCCTTAAGCTACCTTTCACGCAGCCTTATGGCATACATCCAGTTGGGGCTTTACAACCACAACATACTTCACAAATGTATAGACGGTCTTGTAGGGGCAGGAAGCTGCCAGTTTTCAGAAGAGCAGGGCAAACGCTACAGGGAAACCCTCTACTTCTTTTTTGAAAAGCTAACTGGTGAATCCAATTCAGTACGGGGAACTTTTCAGCCATTAGTGCACGACATTTCCAAAGACATAGCATCTTTTTTCTCAAACAGGGAAAACTCATCCTTCTTGCAAACGGATAGCTCCAAGCAGCTTTTAGAAATAGTTTCCGAAATCCGCAATACCTTTACCGCTGAAAAAGTTGCCATTTCATGCAGGAGTACGGTTGGTTGCGCTAAGTTCGTCTCAGACATGGACTCAATCTCAGAGCTGCAAATGTACATAGGCCGTCTGGGCTTATCTAAAAATATATACAACGTTCTCACCCGAGTCTGCATAGACTGGTACGGTTTTTACTGCCAGATAATGAAAATTCCTTGCAACTTCAATACGCGTTTTGCCATGCAGGTTACAGGTTTTGTCCGTACTTGCTTCATAAGGCGAAACACAGGTACCGGCATTCAATATTCAAAGGCAGCCCTCATAAGAAGCATAACAACTATGGGACCAAAATTCTCTCTGTATTCACTGTCAGAAAACGAAATATTTTGCGGGGTACAAAACAAAAGTATGTTTATAAAAGATGAGGACATAGAGGTCCTTTGCTACAACAAGAACAAATCATGCTTTATACCAGTTAAAGATTTATTTGCCTTGGAGATGTCAAATCAGGGCAAGATAAATGCAGCGTAAGGGGGAAAAATGATACCTGCAAAATACGAGGAAGTAAAAGTTCAAATGGATTCTCTTTTGTATACAGTTGAATACGACAGTGAATTATTTTCTCCATATATTGCCTATACCATACAGACAAAGAAAAACACGCTGGGGAAAATCAACCGTCTGTACATAAACAACAGGGATCCTGAGCTAACACCCTTTCTCTTCATGCACGAAGCAGGACACATTCTTTTTGCCCACACCAGATGCCTTAAATCCCGCTTTGATGCCTTTTTGCTTGAAAAACTAAAAGCAGCATTCAATCAGGTAAAAATTCTTTTTGACGATGATTTAGGGCATTTTACAGGCTGCTTTACAGACACGCTTTTTAACGTGGTCATGGACTTTGAAGTAAACAGTCGCCTCTTTTCTGAAGAAGAATGGGAATTCATGCAAGCACATACAAGGACTCTTTTACAAAATGACACCATTGGCGGTCAGTGGCCACTTGACTATGGATTTCCTTTGGGCAAGACCTGGAACGAATACCTCAACATGGTTTTGCTTAACATAAAAGATTTTATTAATTACTTCCGCATAGAGTCTAAAATAAAGCAAATGCGGCGTGACGAAGGCTTTGATGGGGTCATAAGCGAAAGTACTTATCAAAAAATAAAAAAGGAGTTCAAAGGTAAAAAGTTTTCCTTAACAGAACTGCATGATTTTGAACGACTTTCCCACGCCCACTCAAGCGAATATGCAATTCCCCACGGAAGCATGTCCGGCTGCACACGGGGGGCCTTCTTAGAGCCGACAAAAGTTTGCTTCATAAACTACACAAACATGAAAGATCTGTTGGGCAAAGTAAAAAAACTTCTCATTGTAAAAGGCAGGGCTCCCCTTTTGCGGAACCAGCTTTACAACACGAATAGGCGCAGGTATTCAACAAATGTAATTATCCCCAAGACCGTAAAATACAACACTACCAAAAGGCCTAACCTCTATCTTCTTTTTGATATATCAGGTTCTGTTGACGCAAAAATGGTACACGATTTTTTCTTAACTTTTCAAACAATAAAACAAGAATTCACGTACACAAAAATTGTATTTTGGGCCGATCACTTTAACGGGGAATGTACGCTTGAAGATAAAATCCCTGACTATTATGGCGGGGGCACAGACATAGCCAGTGGCATTACATATATAAACAAAAAGTATGAGTTGAGGAAGAAGGATGTTTTCTTTGTCATAAGCGACTTTTGCGACAACCTTGAAGATTGGGCAGTTGCCCTAAAAAAGATGGAGTGCAAACTGTACGCAATCGACTGGAACAGCAAGAAGCCAAAGATCAACCCTGGCTTTGAAAAAATCCTGATGAATTCCCCTGTTAGCCATTCCGCCTAACAGTAAATTCTGTCTTTGGGGTTGATTTTTTCACTTCCTCAAGGCGGCTGTATTTTTTATACAAGGCTTCCTGGGCGGAAAAAGTTTTTTCTTTAGCAGGAACGCTTTTTCTTTTCCACTTACCGTCAGGAAGCAGGTTGTAGCTGTGGGTATTATCCTTAAAATAATACATAAGCTCTTCTTTTATATTCTTAAAAATTTCCTTGTCGGCAACAGGGAACATAAGTTCTATACGGCGGTCAAGATTGCGGTCCATCCAGTCAGCAGAACTCAAGTACAATTCTTCATCCCCTCCATTCTGAAAATAAAATACCCTGCTATGCTCTAGATAGCGGTCAACAATGCTGACCACACTGATGTTTTTGCTCAAGCCTTCAAGCCCCGGAAGCAAAGTACAAATTCCCCTTACGTTCAGCATGATTTTTACACCGGCACAGGAAGCCTGATACAGTTTTTCTATAACCTCCTTATGACAAAGGCTATTCATCTTAGCAATGATAAGTCCTGGGGAATCAGGACTTGACTGCTGAATCTCCCTGTCAATCAGCTCAAAAAGCCTAGACTTAAGCGTAACGGGAGCCATATACAAGTGATGCATAGGCTGCAAGGCAGAGTAACCTGAAATCACGTTAAAGAAAAGAGAAGCATCGGTTGAAATTTCATGGCGGCAAGAAAAAATAGAAAAATCCTGATACGAAGCTGCTGTCGCAGGGTTATAATTCCCTGTGCTAAGATGCACATACCGCCTAAGCCCATCACTTTCACGACGCACCACAAGGCATATTTTTGCATGAACCTTCAGCTTGACAACCCCATAAATAACAATAGCGCCAGCCTTCTCCAACTGCTCTGCCCAAGAAATATTTCTCTGCTCATCAAAACGTGCCTTCAACTCAACAAAAACAGTCACGGACTTTCCAGCTCTTGCAGCTTTTTCCAAAGCCTTTACAATAGGGCTGTTGCTACCCGTCCTGTACAATGTCATCTTAATTGCAAGCACGCTTTCATCTGCGCAAGCATCCTCTATAAACTTTACGACAGGCTCATAACTTTGATAGGGAACATTCAGCAAGATATCATGCTGGCGCAAAGTGTTCCAATACGTATCTTCTTCTGGTAAGTCACAAGGATAAAAATGCTGCCACTTAGGGTAGCACAGTTCCTTTGACCCATAAAGGGTTTTCAACTGAACAAAAATTGAAGGGTCCACAAAAGAATTTACAGGGTAAACATCTTCATCCGCTAACGAAAGCTTTTCCTGAATTATCTGCAAAAGTTTAGGGCTGCTTGTAGTGCAAATCATCATTATGATATTTGAAGATTCCCTTTTTTCAAGGACCTTTTCCATTTCCTGAATGTAATTGGAAGTAGCATCCTCATCAACTGCCATATCCGCATCCCGCTCAAGTTTAAAAAGCATGGACTGGGTAACACGGTAACCTGGAAAGAGGCCTGTGGAACACGAAGCTATTACATCATCAAGAACAGTAAAATACTTGGGTGCAGAGGCAGAAGAATCAAGGGAGATGTTTTCATCTGGAAAGGGAATAATGCGATCCAGATTTGACGGAATTTGCAAAAGTGCCAAAATATAAGAAGAGTCGGGGTCTGCAGCAAAAGGGTTAGCCCTTAAATGAATACCAGCCATAGGCTCAAGCAAAAAAGCCGCGTGCAAGTGCTGGCCATTTATCCTTGGAAAAAGTGGCGTATCTGAGCGTTGGGGGGTAAGAACAGGCGCAATGTCATGGCGAAAAATACTTTCTACATAAGACTTCTGCTCGCCATTCCAGTCCTTTGCCCCAACATAGCAAATTCCCTGTGCCCTTAGCGAAGGCAGAATATCAGTTTCCAAAGCCTCGTGTTGCTTTGCTATCAGTTCATGGCAGCGAAGGGAAATTTTTTTTAACAGACTTTGAGGAGTATTAAAACTTTCATCTACCAGCAAAGGATTGTTCCGTAAATTTCGTTTTATAGAGGCAACCCTAACCTTAAAAAATTCGCTAAAATTGCTGGTGACAAAAGACATGGAAGTAAGCCGTTCTAAAAGCGGTACATCCTTACGGCAGCCTTCCGCCAAAACCCTAGCATTAAACTCTATCCAAGACAATTCCCTGTTAAAAAATTTAATCTGACTCATACAAGCACCACCTTGTAACCAAAAACATTCTCAAACATTGAATCTTTTTCCTCAAGGGCCAGCCTTTCCAAATTTAAATTTGTGTGACCATGTACGCGAAACGTTATGCTGTCTTTTGCAAAGTTAATTGTAAAGTTAGCAAGTTTCTGCTGATGTCCCCGGTCAAGGGCATCCGCAACCCGCAAAATCGCAGAAAGTTTAAGGATTATCATCCTGCTTTCCCTTGGCAGCATCCTAAACTCAGGATTATT
>CAJOQA010000109.1 GCA_905236465.1 uncultured Treponema sp. | reverse complement strand
TTTACCCCCCGTGGAGACGTTAAGGAGTTACCGGCAGGTTCTTGTGCTATTGACTTTGCGTATGCCATCCATTCTGACATAGGGGAAAAAATTGTTGGAGCTAAGGCTGACGGAAAGATCATTCCCCTAACGGCCCCCTTGCAGAACACCCAGATTATTGAGATACTGACAAATCCACAAGCTCATCCGACTCAGGGGCAGCTGAAGGCTGTAAAGACCTATAAGGCTAGGCAAAAGATTCATTCTTGGCTTACTGAAAACGACAGTACTTTTATAGACAGGGAAGCTCTGGAAAAGAGGGAGGCGGAAATTGCCGCTAACACCCTACATTCCAAACAGGTTGCAGAAGAAAGGCGGAAGAAAAAGTCAGCTGAAAAAAAGGAAGAGGTTGACTATACAGGAAAAATCCGTATAGACAACACTACAAATTTCTTTGTCACGATTGCAAAGTGTTGCTCGCCCAAACCAGGGGACCCTATTGTAGGCTATGTCTCCAAGAACCGTGGCATTACAATTCATTGTGCTGATTGTCTTACCTATCTGCGTATTCCTGATATTGAAAAACGGGCAGTCAAGGTTGAATGGGACACTGGGAAAGGGAAAAGTGAAAAAGAACTTAAAAAAGTAGCCGAGCTAAAGTCTAAGGCAAAGGCAAGGGTTGCGGAAAAGAATAAATTCCCAACCCTGCGCTAGGTGCCCTTTTGGGGGTGCCCCCTAGTCACTTTCCTTCTTGTCGAAATAGCCTGACGCCTCTAGGTAGGTGCGCCTTGAGCAGACTAAGTTTATAAGTTCCTGGTACATATTGTAGTCAACTTCCAGGGCAATGGGGAATATAAAACATTCTGTCTCATCGCAGTATCTCTCTATAAATTCCCCTGAGGTGACAAAACCCAAACTAATCATGTTGCTGATTCTGTCTGCACACTTCAGGATTTTTGCCTTTTGGCTTCCTTCCGCAATAATGTGGCGCAGGTACTCTTGCTTAAGCTGTCCCTTTCTCTTTGTCACTTCAAGGACCAACTTGAGGACTTCTTCCCCATCTTCGTCAGCATTTCGTATTAAATCTTGGTTGAAGTCCGGTAAGTCTTCTACGACATCGTGGACACAGGCGGCCTTCAACAGGATTCCGTCTATGTAACCGTAGTCAATGAGGATGCCCATTGTGTCAATTTGGTGGCGGAACATATTGCCCCCTGCAAAGCGGGCCTTGCCAATCAGGGCAGTTGCTAGCTGCATGTAAGGGGCCATGTAAATCCCCTTGAGGGCCAGCATGTGTTCTTTGTCCATCTGAGCCGGCTTAACCGTGGCCATTTCAAATTTTTTACCCATTTCTGTCTCCTTAAGGGGTGGATTTTTAAAGACTATTTAAATAGTCTTGTAGTTTTTCTATACGGCGTTCAGTTTCTGCAAGTCTGTCTTTTTCTGCCTGAACAAGCTCGGCTGGTGCGTTCTGCGCCAATTTGCCATTCAGCTTGTTTTTGCTACGCTCTGCAAAAGACTTCTCGCTTTCTATAGCCTTGTTAAAGTGAGCTATCAGCTGTTCCTTGTTTATGCTGTCGTCAACAATGATAAAGGCTTCAAAACCATTGCCGACAGTACCAATAGCCTTTTCTGGTTTATCGGTAACAAAGTCTGTTTTGCTCACCCCTGCAAGCAGCTCAATCATATCAGTTTTTTCTTTTATGACTTCGGCGGCTGAGCCTGCTGTTATTTTTATTGCTATGTGGATTTTTGATGCTGGATCAAGACCACATTCAACACGGAGGGCCCGAATGTTGCGGATAAGGTCTTTTAAGCTTTCAAAGCGGCCTGTTACCTGATCGTTTGTCCTTGCCTCTTTTACTTCTGGATATGGAGCGTCTACTAAAAGTCCCCTGTAGTTTTCTGTTGGCAAAATAGAGGTAGGGTCTGCCTTCTCACGGTTAGAGATAATTTCTTCTAGCGGAAGCTTGCTGTAAATCTCTTCAGTTACAAAGGGGAGGTAGGGATGGAGTAGGCGTAAGCTTTCTTCCATTACATTCAGCAATACAGAAACTGCCCTGTCTTTTTCATGGTCGTCTCCGTTGCGGAAGGAAAGTTTTGTTGCCTCTACGTACCAGTCGCAGAAGTCATACCAGAAGTATTCGTAGAGGGTTTGAGCCCCTTCGTTGTACCTGTAGCCTTCAAATGCAGAGCGGACGTTTGCAACTGCCTTGTTTAAGCAGGTGTAAATCCACTTGTCAAGTTCTGTAAGGTCCGAATCTGTAATAGGAATTAAATTTCTTCCTTCAAGATTTCCTAAAATATACCGGCTGGCGTTCCAGACCTTGTTGCAGAAGCGACTTCCTAGCTTAAAGGAATCTTTGTCGACAAGAACGTCTTGCCCCTGGGCGCACATATAACTTAAGGTGAATTTAAGGGCATCTGCTCCGTATATGTCTATGATTTCAAGGGGGTCAATGCCGTTGCCCAAGGACTTTGACATTTTGCGTCCCTGCTTGTCGCGCACCAAACCGTGAATGTAGATGTCATGGAAGGGGGCCTTGCCAGTGAACTCCAGGCCTGCCATAACCATTCGGCTTACCCAGAAGAATATGATGTCGTAAGCGGTTACCAAAGCCGTGGTGGGGTAGAACTTTTGCAAGTCTTCCGTGTTTTCAGGCCAGCCCAGTGTGCTGAAAGGCCAGAGCCAGCTTGAAAACCAAGTGTCAAGAACGTCTGGATCCTGGTTTAATTGACTCTTATCTGCATTACACTTGGGGCACTGGCAAGGATCTTCGCGGCTTACTATTGTTTCTCCACACTTCTGGCAGTACCAAACAGGGATGCGGTGCCCCCACCAAAGCTGGCGGCTTATGCACCAGTCGCGGATGTTTTCCATCCAGTGGGTAAATGTGTTTTCCCACTTGCGGGGGTAGAATACGATGTCCCCCTTCTTCCAGCAGTCAAGGGCCTTTTGGGCTAAGGGCTGCATCTTTACAAACCACTGGTCACTTAGGTAAGGCTCCACAACGGTTGAACACCTATAGCAGTGACCTACAGAGTGGGTGATTTTTTCTTCTTCTTTGAAAAGCCCTAATTCTTTTAGGTCTTCAACAATCAGCTTGCGGGCGGCTTCGCACTTGAGCCCTCGGTATTTTTCGGGGCAGTTTTCGTTTAATGTGCCGTCAGAATTTAGAATATTGATGATTTCAAGATTGTTTCTTTTTCCTACCTGCCAGTCGTTGGGGTCATGGGCAGGGGTAATTTTTACCATACCAGTTCCAAATTCTTTGTCAACATAGGCATCAGCAATTAGTGGAATGGTGCGGTTGGTTAGGGGAAGTTTTAGTTTTTTGCCGACTATTGCCTTGTAGCGTTCATCTGAAGGGTTTACTGCTACGGCTGTATCGCCTAAAAGTGTTTCTGGGCGGGTAGTGGCAATTTCAATTTTTGTACTTCCGTCTGGAGCAGGACCATCTGCAAACTCGTACCAGATATGGTACATGGCACCCTTTGTATCTGTGTGGTCAACTTCGTCATCTGCAAGGGCTGTGCCACAACGGGGACACCAGTTTACAAGGTAGTGGCCCTTATAGATAAGACCCCTTTCGTAAAGGGTAACAAACACGTCACGGACTGCTTTTGAAAGACCTTCGTCCATGGTAAAGCGCTCTCGGTCCCAATCAGTTGAGTTTCCTAGCTTCTTTTGCTGTTGAACGATAGTTGCGTGGTGGTCTTCTTTTAAAGCCCAAGTGCGCTCTAGGAATTTTTCACGGCCCAAGTCATTGCGGCTCAAGCCTTCTTTTTTTAAGGCTCTTTCAACAACATTTTGTGTTGCAATTCCTGCGTGGTCAGTGCCTGTCAGCCAAAGGGTATCGTCTCCTTTCATGCGGTGATAGCGAACAACAATGTCTTGTAAAACATTGTTAAGACCATGTCCTACGTGTAAAACACCTGTTACGTTTGGCGGAGGAATTACTACTGTATATTTTGCAACGGATGCATTTTTTGCTTTCTTTTCAAGATAAGTCTTGTGGAGAGGGGAATCTTCGTCGCTAGCAGGCTTGAAGCAGCCCTTGTCCACCCATTCTTTATAAATGCGATCTTCAAAATCTTTTGGATTATATGCTTTTTCCAATTCTATAGCTTTCATATAAGAAATCATTATACTGAATTTTTATAGTCTTTTCAATCCCGAATTTTAGAAGAAAAGGTTACGTGATTAACGTATTGCCAGATGAAAATTTTTGCTGAATAATGGGAACTGATGCAAGATACATTTTTAAAACAGACTATACAGATTGCTCTTCCCCTTGCCTTGCAATCTATGCTGCAGTCATCTTTTTCTATGATTGACCAGATAATGGTTGGGCAGTTGGGAAAGGTCAGTGTTGCAGCGGTTGAAATAGGTAGCAAACCAGGTTTTGTTTTTGCCTTTGTAAGTGGAGCGGTTGCGACTGTAACAGGTATTATGGTTTCTCAGTATATGGGGAAAAAAGATGACGAAAAGGTAAAATCAAGTGTTTCCTTAAACCTCTTTGTTGTTCTCCTGATTGCTCTTTTTTCTTTATTCTTAAGTTTTTGTGCTTCCAAAAAACTAGCCCTAATGTTTAGCGAAGATCTTTTGGTTTGCGATCAAGCTGGTAAATATATGAAAACAGTTGCTTTTACTTTTCCTCTTTCGGGATCAGCAACTATTTTAGCAGTTGTAATCAGGTGCAAGAACCATTCAGAATACCCCCTTTATGTTAGTTTTGCTTCAGCCCTTGTAAATACTGCCCTAAATTACCTTTTGATTTTTGGTCACTTTGCTTTTCCTTCTTTGGGGATACAAGGGGCTGCAATAGCAAGCCTTGCCTCTCAGTTTGTAAACTTACTTTTTATGATTTTATTTTTTGCCCACCTTTCTTCTTTTTCTTTTAAAATTATTTTAACAAGAGGGGACTTGTGGCAGTATTTGGCAATGCTGCTTCCAATAGTTTTTAATGAGTTTTTATGGACTTTGGGGCAAAATATAAACACCGGCATTTACGGTCATTTAGGAACAGATGAACTTGCTGCAATGTCTTTGACGGGACCTGTGCAGGGGCCTTTTGATGGGGACCTGGCTTATAGGACTTCCCCTGGGGCTTCTTTCGGCCTTTGTATTTAAGCTTTCTTTGGTGTGGGTTTATTTTATTTTGTCGCAGGAAGAGCTTTTTAGACTTCTTGTTACGATATTTATATTCAAAAAGAAAAAGTGGATGAACACTTTAAGTTAGGGGAGCTTTTATGTGGGATATTAATAAGGTTAGGATAATTGACATTGCGGAGGAACTGAAGGTCAGTACGGCGACAGTGTCTAATGTTTTGCACGGAAAGACTAAAAAGATTTCGGATGAAACTGTAAAGCTTGTGGAAAAAAAACTTGAGGAGCGCGGCTATATTCCTAACATGGCCGCAACTCTGCTTGCGAGGAATAATTCCAGGATAATCGGGGTTGTGGTAAATAATCATCAAAAGTATGAAGGTCATACTTTTGAAGATCCCTTTATCAGTGCGGCCCTTAACTGCTTGAGCGATGAGATTGAGGAAAATAATTATTTTATGCTGGTAAAAAAAGCAA
>CAJOQA010000108.1 GCA_905236465.1 uncultured Treponema sp. | reverse complement strand
TACGGCTTTGGTGCAGAAGGTGACTGGAAAACTTCGGCCTTAGTCCGCACTTTCAAGGCAATGACAGCAGGACAGGTTACAGAAGGAAAGGGCAATGCCTTCATGGAAGACTACACCTACGAATTTGGTGCAGGTAAAGAAGCAGATATGGGAAGCCACATGCTTGAAGTTGACCCTCAGATTGCTAACAGCAAGCCAAAGATTGAAGTTCATCCTCTTGGCATTGGCGGAAAAGAAGATCCTGCTCGCTTAGTATTCAACACAGTAGAAGGTGATGGTCTTGTAGCCGCTGTAGTCCAAATGGGAAGCCGCTACCGCTTAGTTGTAAACGAAATCAACGTAATAAAGCCAGAAGCACCACTTCCAAAGCTTCCTGTTGCCCGTATGATTTGGAAACCCTACCCAAATCTTTCAACTTCAGCAGAAGCATGGATCTTAGCAGGTGGCGGTCACCACACTGCATTCAGCAACATCATAACATCAGATATGTTGCGCGACTGGGCAGAAATGACAGGAACAGAGTGCGTTGTTATTGACAAAGACACAAGAATTCCTTCATTCCGCAACGAACTTAGGTGGAATGCCGCCTACTTCAACGGTCGCTAGAACATAGCCTTTGGTGTACACTAGTTATAGTGTACACCAAGTCATATTTAACGTACCTGCCAGCAGTCAGAGTGAAAGCTCTTCCATATACAAAATAAAAAAAACATAGTATAATAAATACATGGACATAACAGACTTCAAGGATGAAGAAGAATACAGTATGCAGGCAGGTAGCGGGGCCCTTCTAAACCCCCGTGTAGACTCAACTTTCAAGGCTCTTTTTACCCAACCGACAGAGGAATCACGTGGAGCCTTAAAATCATTTTTGGAAGCTGCTACGGAACAAAAAATAAAAACATGGAAACTGACCGCAAATGATGCCCCAGTAGAATTTGGAGGGCAACGAGGGGTTAGCTATGACATTGCGTGTGAATTTGACAACGGACTGTCTGCGGATATAGAAATGCAGGCCTTCAACCAGAAATACGATTATGGCAAGAGAGCTGAATATCAGGTCGCACGGTTAGAGACAACCTATCTAAAAAAAGGGGCAAGTTGGGAGCAGGCTCCAAAAGTTTATCAGATTACAGTGCTTGATTTTATATACGAAAGTAAATCTGACGTAACAAAAGACAGCAGCTCACCCCTTCCCATCAGCAGATATGCGATGCGTACAAAAGACGGAAAGGAACTGACAAATTCCTTGAACATTATTTTTATAGAGCTTCCAAAGGCACTTGCCCTTGAAACAAGTCTCGATAAAAACACAGCTCTTGAAAACTGGGCCATTTTCTTAAAAGATGCCGACAACCCTGACAAGAAAAATGTGATTACGAAACTCACAGAAAAGGAGGCAGGTCTTATGAAAGCACAAAAATCTCTTTCAGCCATCAGTATAAACAGGGATTTATGGATTGCGCAATATAGGCAGGAAATGTTCGACCGTGACCGCCGCTCTGGCCTAGAAGCCGCAGAAAAAGAAGGCAGATTAGAAGGCAGATTAGAAGGCAGATTAGAAGGTAGGTTGGAAGGTAGGTTGGAAGGCCGAACTGAAAAAGCAAAGGAAACAGCCCTTATTCTGAAACAATCAGGAATAGATATAGCCTTGATAAAAAAAGCTACAGGTCTGACTACAGAAGAAATAAAATCCCTATAAAAAATTAGCAGGAAAAAGAATGGATACAAAGAATCTACTGGAAGTTGAAAAACTCAGTGTCACTTACAAAGACAGAAACGGGGCCCCCTTTAATGCGGTAAAAGGAATTTCTTTTTCCTTACAGAAGGGGCATGTTTTGGGGCTGGTGGGGGAATCTGGTTGCGGAAAAACCACTACAGGCAGGGCAATCATAGGACTAAACAAAATTTCTGGGGGGCAAATATACTTTAACGGAAATCTTATTGCCTCAGCTGCTCCCACAAAAGAAGAAAAGAACCTAATAAAAAAAGTTCCCGTAAGCGAGAAAACAAAAATTCAAATGATATTTCAAGATCCAGTATCATCTCTTGACCCAAGAATGACAGTCAGAGAAATTATTGCGGAAGGATTAAGAATTCGGGGTATAAAAAAAGAAGACGAAATTTCAGAAAAAGTCAGCAAAGCATTATCAAAAGTAGGACTCTTGAGCGAGTACCAAAACCGTTACCCCCATGAATTCTCAGGAGGGCAAAAGCAAAGGATCGGTATAGCAAGAGCTATCATTATGGAACCAGAACTTATCATTGCCGACGAGCCTGTTAGCGCACTAGACGTAAGTATTAAAGCACAAATTACAAACCTGCTAGACGACTTACGAAAAGACATGGGGCTTTCCATAATATTCATATCACACGACCTTTCAATAGTAAAACATTTTGCAGACACTGTAGCCGTTATGTATTTTGGCCACATAGTAGAAATGGCGAGTGCAGAAGTCCTATTCTCTAATCCTTTACATCCTTACACTCAAGCCCTTCTCAGTGCTATTCCAATACCAGATCCCAAAAGTGAACGCAAGAGGAAGCGACTCTTTTTCACAGATGATGGCAGTATGGAAGGTAAAAGCCTAAAAGAAGTGGCCCCAAACCATTATCTGCTCAGCTAGTAATAGCGGTCATCCAGAATGACACCCATCTGTTATTCTCTACACTAGGTTTTACCTGACTTACGATAAAATCTTGTTTAAAACCTTGTCTTTCTGCCTCCAATTCTTGTCTACCTTTACCTGCAATTCTATGCCAACCTTGTACGGAAAAATATCACGGCAAGTTTTCTCGCTTTCGACACGTATAGATTTAACCATACTGGCACCCTTTCCAATTACAATTCCCTTTTGGCTTTCTCTTTCAACACAGATGCTAGCCCGTACCTTAAGCAGATTTTCATTTGCCATCTTCAAACTATCAATTGAAACATAAAGGGCATGGGGCACTTCCTCTTCCAACCTTTCAATAGCTTTTCCCCTGATAACCTCACTTATGCGGAATTCAACTTCCTGATCTGTATAAAATTCCTCGGGGTATAGATGAGGTGCTTCAGGAGCCAAAGCATAAAGGGCTTGCAGTACCGCATTAACATTTACATCATTTTTTGCACTTATTTCTATTATTCTTTCAGAAGGAAAGTCTGCTATTTTTCGTGCAAGAAAATCCCTGACCTTTTGGGGATTTGCTCCCCTTTCTTCAGTCTTATTGATTGCAATTACAAGTTTAGAAACAAAGGGCTTAAGTAAGCGGACAATCATTTCTTCTTCTTCTCCGCAGTCCCTAGTTGAATCAATTATATAAAGAATCGCATCATTATCTTCAATTTGGTCACTGGCAATTTTTGAAAGCCTCAAGTTCATTTTTTTTTCACTTAAATGAAGACCTGGTGTGTCAACAAAGACTAGCTGCCCTAAAGAAGTATTGACTATTCCCCGTATTGCGTTACGTGTAGTTTGCGGGATTGCAGACACAATGCTTATCTGCTCACCGCTTGCGGTATTTAAAAAAGTTGATTTTCCAACTGAAGGCCTTCCTACTATGCTGACCATCGCAGTCTTCGGGCCTACAGGAGGCAAAGTTTCTTCGGCTTGATTTAGATTGAGTTCTTCCATGAATAAAATATACAATAATTATGCTTCAAGTACAAGGTCACAGACCTGTGCATCGCAAGCCTTAATTAAATCAGCAGGAGCCAACTCAATCTGCAAACCTCGCTGACCACCGCTCACATACACGCTGTCACATTCATTCACCGAAGCATCAATAAATGTACGAAACTTTTTTTTCATACCCAAAGGAGAACAACCACCTCTTACGTATCCGGTAAGGGACAGAAGCTCAGCTGGCTTTACAGGAGAAACCTCCTTACAAGCCGCTGCAGTACGGGCCTTCTTCAAATTTATTTCGTGCGGTGCAGACTGGCAAAAGACAAGTATCTCTTTGCTTTCTGACCGCATAACTATGGTCTTAAAAACACGACTTGCCTCTATGCCAAGTTTTGCCGCCAACTCCTCAGCAGCCCCTCGCTCCAACTCATGCTCACCGGAATCAGGGTATTCGTGGGGAGTGTAAGGAATCTTTGCGCTTTCAAGAATGCGCATTGCATTTGTTTTTTTCATTGCTACTTATTTCTTTGCCAAAGCCGCAGAAGAATTAATGATAAAGGTACCGCCACCGTTCTTGGCAAAATAATCTATTGAATCAATCTGCTTTTTCCAATATTCAGCTTCAGTCCTGCTAGCATAGTTCCCTGCCCTAAGACGATACTTAAGCGTTCCCTTATCCTCGTAGGTAAAGACCTCGCACTTAATGGACTTTTCCTCAAGGACTTTACGAGCTTCATCCGCATTCTTTTTGTTGCTAAAAGAGCCAACCTGTACCCAAAAGCGGTCAGGCACTTTTTCTGAGCTCTTAGCAGAAGATGAAGAAGTTGTAGCAGGCTTTGCAATAGCTTTTGCCGTTGTAGTCTCCTTTTTAACGCTCTCTTTCTTTGCACTAGAAGAAGTATTTGTACTTGAAGACAAGTACTTAGGGGCAGACTCCTTTGCAGTCTTATCCATCGCATCCTTGGCAGCCTGATTTTGCGCTGTAACAGTTGAAGTTGCCTTATAATTTTTCAGACCGTTCAAATCAATAGTTGTAGTGTCCACTGCAGAATCCGCAGAAGGCAACTGGTAAACATTCGTTGTTCCCCTTGCAATTACTGTAAGAGAATCAGTTTGAAGCTCAGCTAACTTTTCTTTTTCAGCAGAAGAATCAGTTTTAGCTTCACCAGAAGCTATTTGTACATCTGAATTATCTTCTTCAGTAAAAGCATAAGGGCTAGACAAAGGAGACTTTTCTTCCTCCTGTTTATTAGCATCCGCTATTGCAGGCCCTGCTGTAAAATCAGTATACGAAGCTTCCTGCCCCTGCATTCCGCTCTCAGGACTAACCCAAATCATGCCTGAATCTTTAAGGGTCATAGCGCTTGTATTAGTCTTTTGGGAATTACCAAAAAACAAGAAAGCGGCTCCTATTACGACGCACAAAAAAACGCCAGTCGCTATTAAAATCCAAAGTGTTCTTTTTTGTTCCATACGTTTATCCCCTGCCGGCACTCAGCAAGGAATTTTTCAATCTTCTTTTCAAGATTCTGCCTGGTGCCGGTATTCCATACTCTTACAATATCGGCATTGCATTTTTTGTAATTAGCAAAAAGATTTTTTTGCCTTCTAAACCTATCAAGAATCTGTTTATTTTTCATTTTATCCCTTTTTTTTGCCCTAAGAAAACGTTGCAAAAGAGGGGCATCTATATAGAGAACGGTCTGCATTTTTTTTATTAAGGGAAGCTTATACAAAAGAGTTGCATTTATAACAAGGTCTTTTTTCTCATTAGCCTTTATAAAATCTTCTATTATGTGGCTAATTTCCGGATAGACGATGGCTTCCTGCTTAGCTACAAGATCTGCAGATGAAAAAATCAAAGAACCTAGAGCACGCCTATTAAGGCTACCATCATCATTTAAAAGACTTATACCTTTTTCTTCAGCTAAGGAGCCAAACTCTTTTACAATCTTTTCTTTTGCATTTTCAGCTGCCTCGTGACCTACAAGGTCAGCATCAATAGAAATAAAACCTTTTTTTTCGAGAATGTTGCAAGCAGCATTTTTTCCCGCCGCCATGGGCCCCGTAACACATAAAATCAATGGAAAAGCCCCCAGTTTGCCCCACTTTCAATGCTTACCCGTAGGGGAACAT
>CAJOQA010000107.1 GCA_905236465.1 uncultured Treponema sp. | reverse complement strand
CGACATTTCGCGCATCGTTCGTATGCAAAGCAGAAAACGCTTCCTTGAAGAACACGCGATGAACTACACGCTCTGGATTGAGCGCGATGGCAAAAAGCCGCTCAAAAAACGCTTTACCTCGCTAGACGACAACGCCGACCGCCTTGTGCGCCTGCTTTTAAAAGAGTGGAAAGCAGTGGAAGAAGATGATGAAAATGAGTAGAAGATACCTTGACTAATACCTCATGTTCATATAGACTTACAAAAGTTAGCTAATACTAACAGCAGATGAGGTTTTGTGAAAATGCAGAAGATTACAGAGATGACGGAAGACGAAATGACAGAATTCGCGGAAAGCTTCGCCTGGTATGAGTACGGCGAAGGCGAAAGGGGCATGGTTCCGTTCTACCCCAAATTCCCCGACAGAACGCCGCTCGTTAACTACCTCAAGGCGATTATCCGCCCTGCGCTAGCGGCCGGATGTGTGTGGGCGACAAGCGAGAAGCACGAGGGAATCATAATCATCACCGACACCACGAATGCGCCGAAGGCACGCCATATCATTCGGATGTTAAGCGGCATGGTCAAGGCCCTCTCCCTCAGAGGGTTCCTTTCCGTGATGAAGAAATTTCAGGCTGGCGGAGAAAGCTTAGAGAAAAAATTCCGCAGGGAAAAGCGCGACTTCATTCAGATTGAGCTTCTGTGCGTCAAAAAGTCTGAGCAAGGCAAGGGCTTCATGCGTCCGCTCGTCGAAAAGGCGTTTGCTCTCGCAGACGAGAAGGGGCTTCCTGTCATCATCACGACCGATGCCACCCTCAAAAAAGACAAGTACGCCCATTTCGGCCTGAATCTTGTGAACACGCGCAAAATCGCAGAAGGCTCACTCCTATACGACTTGGTCAGAGAGGGTATCAAACAGCCTTGACCCGCAGAGTTTCAGGGACATTTTTCCTCAGGATTCGTTTACAAGTTTCCCCGTCATATGCTCTATCTCAAACTCAAAACATTGCACCCGGGACAGGGCATTTTTTAACTCCTTCTCAAGATATTCCTCATCGTTAGTAAACTTCTGCACCAGCTTGGTACAAATCTTCCGAGTTAAATCTTCATCAGTTATAAAGCGCACCTTTCCAAAAGCAATCACGCTTTTTATGTTTAAAGCCCAGTCTCCCTCTTTTTTATACCCCTTGTCATATACACAGAAACTGGCTTTATCATAATTTTTAATTGCGTCAATTTTATGACCTTCTTTTGCACCGTGGAAATAAATTTTCCCATCTTCCTCACAGTAGAGGTGGGAAAGAGGCAAACCATAAGGATACCCATCATCCCCGAGCAAAGAAAGAACCCCTCTCTTCTCATTACTCAAAATTTCTTTGCATTCAGCTTCCGTTATCTGCTGCTTAAATCTTCTCATACCTCTGAACATAAAAGACTCCTATTTCTTATTAATAAAGTACAAACCAACAAGGCAAATCACAACTCCTAAAATCTTGCTCCAGTTAACCGGCTCATTATATCCAACCAAACCAACAAAAATCAGAGCAAGAGCAAGAAAAGAATTAGACACCGTTGCAAGGGTGCTGACTTTCCAACCATTTTTATAAGCAAAAATAAAACCCACTTCAAGCCCAGTAATGACAAGCCCCAAAACGACAGTAGCCCAATTTGTGTGAGAAAAGGCCTTAAAAATGTTTGAACCTTTACTAGAAACAAAAAAGGCAAGAAGAGAAAATATAGTCGCAACAGCATAAGTTACACTCATACTTGCATACGTATTCATTTCTTCAGGAATTTCCTTAGCACAAATCTGATAAAGTATATTTGAAAGGATTATAAGTAAAAGTGGCCAAATGTAAGTAAACACGGACTATATCTCCTAAAAAAAAGATTGTCCATCTTCAAAGACCTAACGATGTGCTGAATGTTTATAGGAAACTCTTAAAAAAATTCCCTACGCATTCCTACCCGGTGGCAGACTTCTGTAGTATAATATTCAAGAGATTTTTTGTAAAGGGTGCCGGTTGAAATTCCATTTTATTTCCGCTATCATATACGTAAATGATTTTTTTGAACATTGTAATTCTAATTATAGGATTTGTTGCCCTAGTAAAAGGCGCAGATATTTTTGTTGACGGAAGCTCTTGCAGGGGCAAACGAAATAGCACTCAGCAATGTGGTCGGCTCAAATATTTTCAACCTGCTAGGAGTTCTTGGCGTGTGCTCGGTTATTCACAGCGTTCCCCGTAGATTCAGTCATATTAAAACGTGACTTCCCCATTTCGATTGTTATAACTATTGTCATTTTTATATCAATAGCCTTGCAGACTTCTTTAGATGCATCTTTTTTCTCAATAAATATGCAAGAGAATGCAGGAACAGTGAAAAGATTTTTAGGCATTGTTCTGCTAATCATCTTTGTTGCATACATAGCATATCTTATTTTTGACGCACGCAAAAATCCAGTGCAAGAAGAAGAAGAGAAGACAGACAGCAGCTCAAAATCACTTTCTCTTTGGAAAAGCATACTTTTTATTATCCTAGGACTTTCCCTTATAATCGCAGGTGGTAAAGCTGTCGTGTATGCAGCGCAAAAAATAGCAGAGGCAGCGGGCATGACGGAAACACTCATTGCACTTACAGTCATTGCAATAGGAACTTCCCTTCCAGAACTTGTGACAAGCATCGTCGCAGCACGGAAGGGAGAAACATCACTGGCCATGGGAAATGTAATCGGCTCAAATATTCTAAACTTACTTTTTATTCTAGGTGTATCAGCGGCAATTCATCCTGTAGCGGTTAACGTTGCCTCCGTCTATGACCTTGCGATTCTAATTTTAGTAAGCATTCTCACATGGATTTTCTCAATAAGCAAAAGGCGTATTGTAAGGGCTGAAGGAATTTTCATGTTGCTCTGTTATGTTGCTGAAACTATTTTCGCAATATTGAGATAGCAGGAAGATTTACCGTTCGCTCAAAAACCTTAAGTTCAGGGGCAGCTGACAAAAGTGCATAGGAATACCCCGTAAGCCCTGCTTCAAGCGACAGCCCCATTGCATACGTAATCCCTGCATATAAACTGCATGAACAGGCAGGGGCTGCATCAAGTGAAAATTTACCCGTAAGCTTCAAAGTATTCTTAAGCGGAAGGGCAAGCCATACAAGATTGTTTGCAAAGCCAACCTTAGGCTCAAGGGCTATGCAGGGCATTATAGAAAGAGCTAACGACAAGTCATCTTCCCCACACAAAACATTGCCACCTTGTTCATACCCAAAATAACAGGCGGTCATGCAAAGAGAATCCCCGTCAAAAGACCTCCCTACCTTCACACTTCCTGAATAAAGCCCCGTATAAGAAGCCACAAGCCCTGAAACCGCAGCAGATTCAGAGACAGTCTGTGACAATTCATATGGCAGACTCACTTTTCCTGAAAGCCCAACAGAAAGAGGCACAGGTCCTACCATAAAATTCCAAGTGGAAGAAGAAAAGTCCCTTTCAAAAAGGCAGCCTTCCGCTTTATCTGATGCAAAAGAAGAAACCTCTGCCTCTACAAAAATAGCAGCAGAAAGGGTAGATTCTACATTCCCCCACTTTACACTCAAGGCCCCCTTTACCCCAACAGAAGCCTTAACCCCCACTTTTGCAACAGAACAATCTTCATCAAAGTCATCAATAAGCGCGACCTTCTTAAAGCTAGAAAAATAGGAATCAGCCTCCTCCTTTTTTTCAGTATAATCTGCATAGGATTCAGAAAGGAAAGTGCCGGCAGAAATGCTATCGGCTTCATCACCTATACTAAGGTATAGAATGGGGAAAACCTTTTCAAAAGCTGCAACAACAGAAGAAAGTGACCTGCCACTTCCTCCCTCATACATATCACCGCTTTCACAATCTATCACAAAATCCCCATAGAATCCCTGCCCTGTAGCAGACCTTGCTGACTGAAAGCCTTCAAAAAGAACCACATACTTTCCATCACTATTTATTCCAACAAGACCGGAAGGGTAGTCCCCGCCAAACTGTCCCTTCACAAGAGAAAACATAGCCGTTGTCCCCTCATCTTCTGATGAAATAAAGGACAACCACATGGCATCCTCAAGGCCAGCCTTCTTATTAGAAGCTTTTCCATAAAACACATCGACGCTCCCGTTACCGTCAAGGTCAGCACCAGATCCTGTCTCAAGAAAAATATCCCTAGAAAGGACATCACCATCGGCAGAAATAATATTCCAGCAAAGATTTATTTTCTCAAAGTTTACAGAAAGAACTTTCAGGTAACCTAGAAGAGCCTGCTCTCCAAGACCGCTGTCCAGCCTGACTGCAAGGCAGACACCCTCCAAAAGCTGACTACAAGCATTTGCCTCCTGGCTATAAAGAAGCGAACCGCCCATATAAGCATAGGAAGAAAGGCTTTCATACGTAATAGTTCGTGAAACATCCGCAATCTCAATTGTGGCCGAAGAGGCTCCGTCATCTATAAGCTGTGAACATGAAAAAAAGGTAAAAGTCAGAAAAGAAATAACAAGAAAATTTTTGAAAGTCTTCATAAAGCGCCTCCAGATACAGCATATGCCCTACCCCGGAGGCGCAATGAAGTGCGCTAGTCCGAGGACCTGTCAGAACTCCCCCTAGCATTTCCTATATGCCCAACCTCAGTAATGATATACCTACCATCATCGCTTGCTTCCTGCTCAATATTGTTGTCACAAGTTGTGCTATTTTCCTCAGAAGAAAATAGGGAACTGCACCCAACAAGAGACAGAAGCAAAAGGGCAAAAGCAGAAAGGACGAGTATTTTAGCTTTGATTGTTTTCATGGAAGGCCTCCTTCTCGCAATCTGTTTATAGTATACCCCTTGTCCCCAAAGGTGACCATAGCGTTTTACGGAAATTTTTACAAATTCCTCAATTTTTTCCAAAAAATCCACTTCCAAAGTCCTCTTCAACCTGATTTTTTAGCCTTTTAGCCATTTCAGCCCTTTTGCTTGCCTCCATTACGGTAAAGGCAGAATTAAAAGCTTCAACAGCCTCCTCAGCCCTACCAAGTTTTGCTAAAGAATAAGCCTTGTTGAATATGTGCTCCGCAAAGTAAAAGAGCTTTCCATATTCAACGCACACATCTATTCCCTTGCATGAAAGTTCTAAAGCATCTTCAAAAAAGCCCATTTGCCCCTTCCAGTTAGCTAAATTAAAAAGAACAACGGGAAAACTTCTGGCTTTTTCTTCCTGATCTATAAAATTTTCTTCAAAATGATTTTTTAGATATTCCATCAGCCTTATAGCTTTTTCTTTCTGCCCCATTTCATGAAGAATTAATGCACAGTTATTCATCAGCATAAGCTCAGTACGTGTAAGCAGTCTTGCTTTTATTGGTAAATCTATACTAAAAGAACTTAAGGTAAGTTTTAAGGCTTCTATATATTTTTCAAGAACCTTTTCAGACTCTTCCCCCTGCCTGTAAGAATAAATAGCTGAAAAAAAAATAAAAAATTGCTTTTCAAATACATCCATGTTAGACCCGCAATTCTTGTAATCTTCAAGTAAGGACAAAAACTCATAGTCCCCTTTTGCAGCCATATCAATCATCTGATGCTCAAGACTGCTTCGTTTAAAATCAGATAAAGTCATAGGCACATCATTTAACGGAGCTGAAATTCCCATCCTGCTGAACAAAGCCTCTGCAAGTTTTCTTCCAGGCACCTGCTGCCCACTTTCAATTCTAGAAAGAGAAGAAACCGCACAAATATCATCACAAAGTTCTTCTTGCGATATATGCAGTCTAGTTCTAAATTCCTTTATACTTTTCCCAATAAGACACAATTCCATGCAGTCAATTATACAACAAATAAACATCTATCACAATTTAAAGAATCTTAAACTCAACTAGTATCTCTAAAAAGTCTTGTTGAACCCACACAACGGTGAAACATCTATAACATCTATTGAAAATTTTCCCCTTTCATGCCATAATATCACACCATGAGTAAGTATATTCTTGTAACCAGTGGAGTTTGTTCATCTTTAGGCAAGGGAGTTGCCTCTTCAACAATCGGAAGTCTCTTAGAATGTTCAGGTTTAAAAGTCGCAATGCTCAAGTGCGATCCATACATAAACGTAGATGCAGGAAACATCAGCCCTTACCAACATGGTGAAGTCTACGTCACAGAAGATGGAGCTGAAACCGATTTAGACTTAGGCAACTTCAGCCGCTTCACAAGCGTCAACCTAACTAGCGAAAACTGCATTTCAACCGGTAAAGTATACGAAACAGTTATCCGTAACGAACGGGCCGGTCGCTACAACGGAAGAACAGTACAAGTCATTCCCCACATCACGGACGAAATAAAACGCTGCATCCGCCACACAGCAACAAGCTCACAAGCAGATGTCGTAATAGTAGAAATCGGTGGCACGGTAGGAGACATAGAAGCAGTCCCCTACCTAGAAGCAGTCCGCCAATTCATACGGGAAACTGGCAAAACAAATGCCATATCAGTACATTTAACCTTAATTCCCGTCATAACTGGTGGGGAATTAAAATCAAAACCAACCCAACATTCAGTAAAACAACTACAAGAAGTGGGCATTCAGCCAGACCTTCTTCTCTGCCGGTGCATGGCTCCCGTTGACGAAGGCATAAAGAACAAAATCGCCCGCTTCTGCAACGTATCACAGGGCTCGGTCTTTGTCTCCCCAGACATACAAAAATCAATCTACGAGCTACCTGTCATCTTCCATGAACAGGGTCTAGATGCAAAAATATTTGAAAAACTAAGCCTGGGCTGCCGCACAACAGACATCAGGCAGTGGACAGACTTCCTGGCAAAGCTAAACCACCCCGAGCACACTGTCACAATCGGAATGGTCGGTAAAAAAGACTACTTAGACAACTGCTACAAGTCTGTTCAAGAATCCCTCTTTCATGCAGCCGTAACCGGACACAACAGCGAACTTTGCATAAAAAAAATCGACGCAGAAACACTTGAAAAATCAGAAGACATATCAGCCTTCTTTAACGGAGTTGACGGAATAGTAATCCCTGGCTCTTATGGGCAGAGAGGTTTCCTAGGACTCCTTTCAACAGTCCGCTATGCCCGCGAAAATAAAATCCCCTATTTGGGAATAGACCTTGGAATGCAGCTTATGGCAATAGAAACAGCCAGAAGCTTACTAAAATGGGAAGATGCGGACACCACGGAGTTCATGCAAACTTCAACCCACGCAGTCATCAGCCTACCAGAAGAACAAACGGGTCCTACAGAAGGAGTGATGAAGCTGGGAGCCCTGCCCGTAAATATTCACCAAGGAAGCAAGCTGAATTCCATCTACAACACAACACAGGTTATAGAGCGCCACAGGTCAAAGTATTCATTTGACCGTCGCTACAGCAAAGACCTAGCAGCGCAAGGACTTAACATAAACGCTTCATCTGCATCAGACGGACAAACAGAAGGCTTTGAATGGAAAGAGCATCCTTGGGGAATAGGAGTTCAATACCATCCAGAATTCGTAAGCCGCCCTTCAAAGCCACATCCCCTTTTCGTCTCATTCATAAGGGCTGCATTGGACAATAAGAGTTGATGAAAAAGACCTGCAAGTTACCCCTTTTTATGCTCATAGTCCTAAGCCTAAGCGCCTGCTCCCTTAAGTATGAGGATGAAAGTATTTCAACGGCTGACCTACCAGAGCTGATTTTTCGCAATGTGACCTTCAGCCGCTACAAGGACAATGCCCTGTCCCTTTCCCTTAGCGCAGAATCCCTTGAGCAGTACAAAAAGGGGGACACTGCTTATGCAAGCAAGGCGAATTTCCAAACCTGGGACTCAAACAAAAATGAAGCCACTCGGGGCTATTGCGGTCTCCTTTCAATACAAGGTGATGCTGAAATCTACAAACTTTTCAGCAATATCCTCATTTACGACACTGAACAAAATATGACCTTGCGCGCTCAATCCCTTTCCTGGAACGGCAAAACAGAGCAACTGGTCTCGGGGGCAAAAGAAAAAGTTACCATAATTCGTGATGACCTTGAACTTTCTGGAACAGGATTTTCAGCCTCTGGAGTAAGCAGGAGTTTTGCTTTTACGAACAATGTTTCAGGAACTATAAATACAAAAGAGGAAGAATAAATGAAACGAAGCTTTCTTAATTTTCTAATCATGATTTTTTTTCTTTTTCTTCCTGATTTTTTCCTCTTTTGCGAAACAATAACTTTTTCAGCTGATTCAATGTCTGGCTCCTCAAAAAAAGATAGCGACTCAACAATCCTAACTGGCAATGCCTCAATCAAAACTGAATCCATGGACATCAAAGCCGATAGAATAGAATTATACGGCAAAGATTTTCGCCACATCAAAGCCAGCGGTAATGTCAAAGGGGTAAATACTAAGAGCAAGCTTGACTTCACCTGCTCACTGATGACCTATGACAGAACAACAAAGATAGTAGTTTTGCGCAATACAGTCCATCTCATAGATACCGAAAACTCTGTCACAGCCGATGCCGAACAAATTGAATATAATCAGGACACAGAAATAGCCATCATGCAGATTGCAGTGACACTAGTTCAAAAAGAAAACACTTGCACCGCAGCCTACGCCATTTACCATAAAAAAGAGCAAATGCTAAACATGAGCGGCAACCCCCAAGTAGTACAGGGAGATGACACCTTTCGGGCACAAGAAATCGCACTTAACCTAGACACCCAAGAAATAACCCTAGACGGTAGGGTACAAGGAACCGTCAGCACAGAAGAAAAAGAAAAGATAGAGGAAAAAGAAACAAGCGAAAAGGCTGATGGAGAGGAAAACCAAGAGAATCAACAAAAATCTTCTGAAACACAAGAGGAAACGACAGAATGACAACAGACTCACCAGACTTATTTGAACTGCAAGAAGAAAAAAAAGAAGAAAAGGACGAAAAAACTTACCAAGAAAAACTCCATACACTTAGGGTCTCCTCACTTTTTAAATCTTTCGGAAAGAAACAAGTCGTCAAGGGTGTTGAATTTTCAATGCATACTGGCGAAGTCGTGGGTCTTTTAGGTCCAAATGGGGCTGGAAAAACCACAACCTTTTACATGATTGTAGGATTTTATAAACCCACAAACGGAGAAATTTTTTTAGACGAGGAATGTATAACCCCTCTTCCCATGTACAAACGGGCACAAAAAGGCATCTCCTACCTGCCCCAAGAGCCATCGGTATTCAGGAAACTTACCGTAGAAGAAAACATCTGGTCAATATTGGAAACAAGAAAAGACCTTTCAAAGAAGCAAAAAAAAATCCAGCTAGAAGAACTTATAGAAGAATTTGCAATAGGCAGAATCAGGAAACAACAAGCCTACACCCTATCAGGTGGTGAAAGACGACGCACCGAAATAGCCCGCTCCTTGGCAATAGAACCCAAGTTTTTGCTTCTAGACGAACCCTTCGCTGGCATCGACCCCATTGCAGTAGCAGATATAAAAAATATGATTAGGCAACTATCCAAAAGAGGAATAGGAATTCTCATCACAGACCACAATGTCCGTGATACCTTGGAAATAACAGATAGGGCGCTCATAATCTCAACAGGACAACTTTTAGTTCAAGGCAACAAAGAAGACATCCTTGCCTCTCCGCAAGCCCGCGAAATATACTTAGGAAAAGATTTTTCAATGTAAAAAAAACGCCGCCCTTGTAAATAAGAGCGGCTAAGAAACAAATTACACAAGTAAAAACTTATGCATTTGCTTCAGCAGGTGCAGGAGCATTCTTTTTAGCTTCCTTTGCTGCAATGCGAGCCTTATTCTTAAGGTTTGCTTTACAGAATTTACAAATCTTTACTTTGTTTCCATCAACTTCTTGTTCGTACAGAATCTTTATCTGCTGAGAACCGCAGATGGCACATGTTCCGCGACCATGATTTGCTTCTTTACGAACCCCAGTTCCACGATGTGCTTTAGACATAGCTTACTCCTTTTCTGCTTTCTTTGCAGCCTTAGCTTCTTTGTCTTCTGGTTCAGGCAACTTGTAGTCAACCAACTCAAGAATAACTACATCTGCAGCATCACCCTGACGGAAGCCCATCTTCAGCACACGAGTATAACCGCCATTGCGATCCTTCATGCGTGGACCAATATCTGTAAACAATTTAGCAAGAATTTTTTGATCCGCAATATACTTAGCGGCAATTCTTCTATTGTGTACTGTGTCAACCTTGGCACGAGTAATTAATTTTTCAGCAGCCTTGCGTACTTCAAGAGCCTTTGACTTAGTTGTAGTTACTCTCTCATATCTAAAAAGAGAAGTAACCATGTTGCGTGACATTGCACGGCGGTGGGCTGATGTACGTGAAAGCGGATTAAATCCATTCATGTGGTTCATTCGTTCTCATCCTTATGTTTACGTAAGTCAACATCCTTTACATGACTGTAATCAGTCATACCAAGTGTAAGACCTCTTTCAGCAAGTTTTTCCTTGATTTCCTCAAGTGACTTCTTACCAAAGTTTCTAGTCTTAGTGATGTCATCTTCCGTCTTACGGGTTAATTCACCGATTGTAATAATATTAGCATTCTTAAGACAATTAGACGAGCGTACTGAAAGTTCAAGTTCATCAACTTTAGTATTCAGCAAGGCACGGATCTTTTCATCGCCTTCGTCACCGTCATCACCAGAAGCATATTCACTTTCATTAAAGTTGACAAAGATTGCAAAGTAATCCTTAGCAATCTTTGCAGCTTCTGCAAGCGCATCTTCAGGCTTAATGGTGCCATCAGTCCAAATCTCAAGAATCAGTTTGTCATAATCGTTACGCTGACCTACGCGGCAAGGCTCAATAGAATATTTAACCTTTGGTACAGGTGTAAAAATACAATCCATTGGAATTGTACCAACAATTTCAATGTAACGCTCATTTACTTCAGCAGGAACATATCCGCGACCCAAATCTACTTGGACATCCATTTCGATATGGGCGCCTTCCATCATGGTAAAGACATCAAGGCCTTTAGTCATAATTTCAAGCTGACCTTCTTTAGCAAAGTCATCACTTTTTACAGTGCCAGGACCGGAAAATTCGTAATGAATTGTATCCGATTCTACATCCCGCGGCAGGCGCAAACGAATCTGTTTCAAGCTATTCAAGACTTCCAAAGTATCTTCTGAGATGTTAGGAATTGCTTCAAACTCCCCAGAGATAAGATGTGGAACCCCGTCTGCATCTATAGAACTAATCTGTACGGAAGAAATAGCATATCCCTGAATAGAGGAAAGCAGTACACGGCGGAGTGTGTTTCCGACAGTTGTACCAAATCCTGGTTCAAAAGGATAAGCCGTAAACTTACCGTAGTTAGGATTTTGTTCTTGATGCTCAAATGTAATGCCTTTCGGCTTTTTGAAACCTTTAAGCAGATTTTTGCGAGCCATCTGAACTCCTTATTATTTAGAATAGAGCTCAACCACGAGCTGTTCTTTTACATCAGCAAGGTCTGTAACTTCTTCACGGCGTGGATACTGAACAAAAGTACCTTTTACAGCACCTTCTTCAAGAGTAATCCATGGAGCTGTTCCAGATTTTTCTACTTCCTTAAGTCCATCCTGAATAACAGCAAGCTTTTTGCTACGTTCCTTAACTTCAATAACATCACCAGGCTTAACCTGATAACTAGGAATGTTAACAATGCGACCATTAACCATTACATGGCGGTGTAGAACAACCTGACGAGCCTGATTGCGACAAGAAGCAAAGTGCATTCTGAAAACAACATTATCCAAGCGGCTTTCAAGCAAACGAATAAGGTTGTCACCAGTAACACCTGGCATACGAAGAGCCTTTTCAAATGTAAGATGGAACTGCTTTTCCAACATACCATACATTCTCTTAATCTTCTGCTTCTCACGCAACTGAGTACCATACTCAGATCTCTTTCCTGCACGAGCTTTAGGATCCTTTCCAGGAGCTGAGCGCTTCTTATTAATTGGACACTTATCACTCTTGCAACGTTCACCTTTAAGGAACAACTTTTTCTGTTCTGCCCTACAAAGTCTGCAAATAGGGCCTGTATATCTAGCCATATCGAACCAATCTCCTTACATGCGGCGTGTTTTGCGTGGGCGGCAACCATTATGTGGAATAGGGGTTGTATCAGAAATAGATTTAACCTTCAATCCCAAAGTGCCAAGAACACGAATTGCGTTTTCACGGCCAATTCCTGGTCCCTTTACAAACACATGAACTTCACGCAAACCATAAGAAGCTGCGCGCTGAACTGCTGTTTCAGCAACAGTCTGGGCTGCAAACGGAGTTGATTTTTTTGCTCCGCGGAATCCAAGTCCACCAGAAGAAGCCCAAGAAATTGCGTTTCCCCTGAGGTCTGTAATTGTTACAATTGTGTTGTTGAAGGAAGCCTGAATATAAATATTTCCTTCGTAAACACTCTTTTTCTCTTTTCTTTTCTTTGTTGTACTTGCTGCCATTACTTACCTCCGCACCTATGCCTTCTTCTTGTTAGCAACGGTCTTTTTCTTACCCTTGCGTGTACGAGAATTGGTGCGAGTGCGCTGTCCGCGAACAGGAAGTCCCTTGCGGTGACGAATACCGCGGTAGCTACCAATATCAATAAGACGCTTAATGTTAAGACCAATTTCTGAGCGAAGACGACCTTCTGTCTTGTAATTCTCATCAATAGCCTTACGGATTGCAGACAACTCATCCTCAGACAAATCATTGATAAGTCTGTGAGGATCTGTTTTTGTAAGTTCACAAATATGGTTGGCTGCTGAACGGCCAATTCCATAAATATATGTCAATGCAATATTGACATGCTTATTAGGGAGGTCAACTCCCGCAATACGTGCCATCCGTTACTCCTCAACCCTGTCTCTGCTTGTGTTTTGGGTTAGAACAGATAACACGGATAATTCCGTTTCTCTTAATAACCTTACACTTGTCGCAAATGGGCTTTACACTGGTTCGTACTTTCATAAAAGTCCCCCTGGAAACAATATGATACTCTTACCTCTGGTCATGGCAATCCGAAGTTCAAATTTGTAAACCATGGATTACAACACAAAGGCACCACTTCTACTTATGAAGTGGTGTATAAGTATAGCATAAATTCCAAAACTTATTCTAGACCTAAAAGGCGGAATTTATTGGTTTTTTGCAGAAAATTAGCACTTTTTTTTGCAAAATTAACCGTTTACAGATTCCGCGGTTTTAACCCTTTCTTTGTCAATCCATCATGGTGATGCATTTTAAGAAGGGCTTCGACTTGGGCCATTGTATCCAAATCTACACCAACAATAATCAGCAGTGAAGTACCACCCATAAGCATTGAAACCTCTTGAGGGAACTTGAACAAAATCTGAATAATTGTAGGAAGTATAGCAATCGCTGCCAAATACAAAGAACCCGGCAAAATCAGACGGTTTAAAACCTTCTGAAGATATTCTTCAGTTTTGTCGGTACGGATTCCGGGAATAGAACCGCCGTTTTCACGTATCTGCTTTGCAATCTCTGTGGGGTTCAGGGTTACCTGTGTGTAGAAGTATGCAAAGAAAATAATCAACAGAACTTCAATTAAATTGTATAAAACTCCAAGCGGATTCAGAGCTGCTGAAAGTTTGCTTAACCAAGTTACCTTAGTAGCAAGACCTGTTGCAATCTGAAGCGGGAAGGTCAGGAAGGCTGAAGCAAAAATTATAGGAATAACTCCTGACGGATTGATTTTAAAAGGTATATATGTATTCTGACCGCCATACATCTTGCGTCCAACAACGCGTTTTGCATAATGAACAGGAATTTTTCTTTCCCCTGACTGTTCGTAAACAATCAGACCAATGATAGCTAAATACATAAAGAATGCTACAATGACAAAAACAATGTTTATGCCATTTGTATAATTCTGAACATTTTCAATCAATTTCCAAATTGCACTTGGAATACGAGCAACAATACCGGCCAAAATCAAAACAGAGATGCCGTTGCCAATGCCGTGTGCCGTTATCTGATCGCCAATCCAAACAGTTACCATAGAACCTGTCGTAACTGTTAAAATAGCGAGGATACTGAAATAGACTTTATCAAGTACAATCACTCCAGGAACTTGCTGGTTGATGGAGTCAGCATAAATGGTTATGACTAAAGACTGAATGATACAAACAAAGATTGTACCAATTCTTGTCCAAGCCTGAACCTTCTGCTGACCACCCTCTTCCTGAGCTATCCTTTTGAGTGATGGAAAAATGACAAGGGCCAATTGAAGAATAATCTGTGTAGAAATGTAGGGCATTACACCTAACATGAAAACAGAAAATCTTTCAAAAGCGCCGCCTGCAAAAAAGTCCATATAATTGGCAAACGCACTTTCTGCAGAACTTGCAAGACTGTCAAAGTACTGCAAAAGCAATGTTGCATTTATGCCAGGAAGCGTTAAAGCACTTCCTAAGCGGAAAACAGCTAGAATGAACAAAGTAAAAAGAACACGACTACGGAGTTCTTTAACCCTGAACATATTTACTACAGGATTGCTTGCCATTTTTCACTCCACGTTTTTATTTAGTTTCTGCTGATTCAGCAGGCTTTTTTTCTGCTACAGGTTCAGAAACCTTAACAGAACCACCAGCTTTCTCAATCTTGTCCTTTGCAGAAGCAGAAACCTTATCAACGTCTACAGAAAGTTTTTTGGTAAGATTGCCATCACCCAATATTTTTACTGGTAGGGCAACCTTTTTAAGCAAACCCTTCTTTATAAGCGTTTCCTTATTTACAGTTTCACCGTCAGAATACTTTTCCTCAAGCTGATTTACGTTGAAGATTGCATATTCCTTCTTGAATACTGCATTAGAGAAACCTCTGCGAGCAATGCGGCGATACAGAGGCATCTGTCCACCTTCAAAGCCTACATAAGGTACAGCAGAACCACTTCTAGACTGCTGACCCTTGTTTCCTTTTCCGGCAGTTGAACCCAGTCCTGAAGAAGAACCACGTCCAACCCTGCGCTTAGGTCTGTTAGCACCTTCTGGTGCGTGCAACAAAAAATCTGACATTAGTTAATCTCCTCGCATTTTACTAAGTGAGACACTGAAGCAACCATACCTCTAACGGCAGGATTGTCATCGTGCTCAACAACGGAGTTAATCTTTTTAAGACCAAGGCTACGAACAGTTGCCCTTACATCAGGCTTCTGTCCAATGACACTTCTTACCAATTCAATGCGTAATTTCTTTGCCATAATTAGCCCCACATCTCATTAATATTCTTACCACGGTTCTCTGCAACAAGACGTGCATTCATAAGCTGACTTACAGCATCAAATGTTGCGCGAACAACGTTAACAGAAGTTCTTGACCCCTGAGATTTAGAAATAACATCTGTTACACCAGCTGCATCCATTACTGCACGAACAGGACCACCGGCTTTAACACCAGTACCTGGACATGCAGGCTTAAGAAGAACAGCAGAACTCTTGTACTTGCCAAGAACTTCGTGTGGCAATGTTCCGTTCTTAACAGGAACAGTTGTCAAGTTAGACTTAGCCTTATCAATGCTCTTTCTAATTGCCTCAGTTACATCATTAGCTTTGCCAAAACCAAAACCAATGCGTCCCTTCTGATCTCCAACAACTGTCAAAGCAGAGAAAGACATTCTACGTCCACCCTTTACAGTCTTTGAAGTGCGGTTAAGCTTTACCAGCTTTTCCACAAATTCATCAGCCGGTTTTCTATCTGTGTGTCTCTGGCGTTCGTTTTCCATAACCACTCCTAAAAATCAATCCCGGCTTTGCGGGTAGCATCAGCAAGGGCTTTTACAACACCGTGATAAAGATAACCATTGCGGTCAAAAACAATCTTTGTAATGTTTTTTTCCTTAAGGCGCTGTCCCATAGCTTCGCCAAGCTTTGTTGCACTGTCAATATTTGCCCTAAGTGCAACAAAATCCTTCTCTAATGTACTGATGGATGCAAGAGTCTTGCCTTCATCATCATTGATAACCTGTACGTAAAGGTTTCGACCGCTCTTGAATACAGACATACGTGGACGGTCAGCTGTTCCGTATACAGATTTACGGATGTGAATCTTTCTGTGCAGGCGTTTTCTCTGTTTATCGCTTAATTTCTTGAACATATCAATTCACCTTATTTTACACCAGTCTTACCGACTTTGCGTCTGATAACTTCTGTTTCATAGCGGATACCCTTTCCCTTATAAGGTTCAGGTTTACGCAACTTGCGGATTTCCGCACAGAATTCTCCAACTTGCTGTTTGCTGATTCCAGAAACTGTTACCTTACCGTCTTTATCAGCTGTAACTGTAAGACCTTCTGGAATAATTGCAATAAAGTCATTTGAATAGCCAAGGTTCATTACAAGTTCCTTGCCTTTGACTTCAGCACGATAACCAACACCAGTGATTATCAATGTCTTTGTAAATCCCTGTGTAACACCAGTTACCATATTAGAAATAAGTCTCTGATACAAGCCGTGAGCTGCACTAGCCTTTTTAGACTCGTCAGCAGGATTTACCTGAAGCTCGCCATTCTTAAGCTCAAGCTTAACAAAAGCACCACAGTCCTGCTTTAACTCACCCTTGGGACCTTTTACAGTAACAAGGTTATTGTCTATAGTTACATTAACACCTGCAGGAATAGTTACAGGAAGCTTACCAATCTTAGATGCCATAGTATCCTCCTATTACCAAACTTTGCAAATCAACTCGCCACCGACCATCTTTTCAGAGGCCTTTTTGCCAGTTGTAACACCGCTAGATGTTGAAACAATCAATGTACCATAACCGTTATAAACACGGGGTAAATCCTTGTAACCAGAATAAACACGGCGACCAGGTGTAGAAATTTTCTGCATACCGTGAATAACTGATTTATTTGTTGTATCATATTTTAATACGATGCGGATAATGCTGTGTCCGTCTTCATCTTGAGCTTTCTTAAAGTTCTTGATGTATCCTTCAGTTTTAAGGATTTTGACAATTTCCAGTTTCATCTTGGATGTTGGAACATCCACATTCTCGTGACCGGCTCTTGCCGCGTTCTGGACTTTTGAAAGCATATCTGCAATTGGGTCTGAAGCTGCCATTTTATTCTCCTGTCACTACCAAGATGATTTTGTGACGCCTGGTAAGAGGCCTTCACTTGCATACTTACGGAAACAAATACGACAAATCTTAAATTTGCGTAAATAACCGTGAGGTCTACCACAAATCTGACACCTGTTATACTGGCGGGTGCTATACTTGGGAGTCCTTTTTGCTTTGATAATCAAAGATTTCTTAGCCATGAACTTCTTCCTTACTTTCTAAAAGGCATACCGAACTTGTCGAGCAAAGCACGAGCTTCACCGTCAGTTCTAGCACTGGTAACAATACTGATGTTCATACCTGAAATCTTGACAATTTTGTCAAAGTCAATTTCTGGGAATATAATCTGCTCAGTAATACCAAGAGAGAAGTTTCCGTGTCCATCAAAACCAGTTGCTTTGATTCCGCGGAAATCCTTAACACGTGGGAGGGCAACATTGATAAGACGATCCAAGAACTCATACATGATGTTTCCGCGGAGCGTTACCATTGCGCCAATTTCTTGTCCCTCACGAAGCTTGAAGTTTGCAATACTTTTCTTAGCTCTTGTCTTAACAGCCTTCTGACCGGTAATCTGAGTGAGATCTGTAACTGCAGCATCAAGAAGTTTCTTATTCGTGAGAGCCTCGCCAACACCCATGCTCAGAACAATCTTTTTGATTGCTGGAATCTGCATTACGGATGTGTAGCCCTGTTCCTTAAAGAGCTCAGGGGCGATCTTTTCCTTATAGACTTTCTTAAGCCGTGGTACGTAATTTTCCATTACAGTGCTTCTCCACACTTGCGGCAGACACGAGTTTTCTTGTCTCCGTCAAGTTTATAACCAACTTTAACAGGCTTGCCGCATTTTTTGCAAACAAGCGCAACATTTGAAATATCCAGAGGAGCTTCAACTTCGGCAATTCCGCCTGCATCCTGCTGGCTTCTTCTTTTTATTGCCTTTTTGACAAGGTTGCAACCACCGACTATAACGCGACACTTGCCTTTCTTTTCAAAAACGCGAACGATAGTTCCACGCTTTCCCTTATCCTTTCCAGCAATAATTTCTACGTTGTCATCCTTATGGATTTTATGTTTAATTTCCATAACCTTCACAACTCCTTAAAGGACTTCCGGAGCAAGTGAAATGATTTTCATAAAATCCATATCACGCAACTCGCGGGCAACTGGTCCAAAAATGCGCTTTCCCTTAGGATTCTTATCAGCATCAACAAGAACACAAGCGTTATCATCAAAGCGGATATAAGTACCATCAGGGCGGCGGTATTCCTTTGCAACACGGACAATAACCGCTTTCTGTACTGAACCTTCCTTAATTGTAGATGTTGGAATTGCTTCCTTTACAGCTACCACAACAATGTCACCGATTCCGGCATAGCGACGGTGTGTACCGCCCAAAACCTTAATACACTGAACCAATTTGGCTCCGGAGTTGTCGGCAACGGTCAATTTTGACTGCATCTGAATCATAATTCTTACAACTCCTTTACCTTATTTGGCTCTTTCGATAATGGCATCAAGGCGCCAGCACTTATCTTTACTAATAGGTGAACACTCTACAATGCGAACTGTGTCGCCCTCATGGGCATCGTTCTTCTCATCATGAGCCTTACACTTCTTAGTGCGGGTAACGTACTTTTTGTAAAGGCGGTCCATTTTCTTTGTATCGATAGAAACAACTATGGTCTTATCCATCTTGTCACTAGTGACGATACCTACGAATGAACGTTTAGCACCTTTCTTTTTCTGTACTGTCTGTTCTTCCACGGGTCAGCTCCTAGTTATTTGCAACTATAGCATCAGCAGCAGCTTTTCTAAACTTTTCAAGATCCTGCTGATGAATAAACGTATTCAAGCGGGCAATGTCGCGACGCATTGTACGTTTTTGCACTGGATTATCTACATGACCAACAACTGCTTGAAAGCGAAGGTCCATGTACTGTTTCTTGAGTTCATCACGCTTGGCAACAAGTTCGTTGTAAGACAAGTCTTTAAAACTCTTTTTATTTGATTTAGCCATATCTTACTCCTTACTCCACTGTTGGGCGGAAAGCAACTCTAGTTTTAATTGGCAACTTACTTGCAGCAAGTGTCAAAGCCTTTTCTGCAAGCTTCTTCTCAACGCCACCAATTTCAAACAAAATCATACCAGGCTTAATTACCGCAGCCCAGAATTCAGGTGATCCCTTACCCTTACCCATGCGGGTATCAGCAGGTTTCTTAGAAACAGGCTTGTCAGGGAAGACACGGGTCCAAACCTGACCCTGGCGGCTAATGCAACGGTTGATAGCAACACGAGCTGCTTCAATGTGCTTTGCCTGAAGCCATATAGGTTCCATTGCAACAAGTGCAATTTCACCAAAGTCAATATAATTGTCGCGGGTAGCATTGCCCTTTTCTCTACCGCGCTGTACTTTGCGGTGAGCAACTCTTTTAGGACTAAGCATTTTCTACTTTTCCTCCATCATTTTTGGGGGCACGGGCACCTTTGCGGTCTCCGTTTGAGCGACGGGGCTTTCTTCCGGTCTCATTTGAATCCTCAGATTGAGCAGGTGCAGTACCATACTTCATTCCATTGTAAACCCAAACTTTGATACCGATTTTTCCGTATGTGGTCAAAGCCTCATAGAAACCATAGTCAATATCAGCACGCAGTGTGTGCAGAGGTACACGGCCTTCCTTGTGTTCCTCAATGCGGGTCATATCGGCACCGCCAAGGCGTCCAGAAAGACGAATCTTGATACCCTGAGCTCCGCCCTTCATTGCATTTGCAGAAGCCTGTTTTAAAGCCTTGCGGAAAGATCCGCGACCTGCCAACTGGCGTGCAATATTCTGAGCAATAAGAGAAGCATTGATTTCGGCTCTTTTAACTTCCTTAATCTTTATCTGAACTTTTTTTGTCAGTTGCTTCTGGATATCTGCGCTAATCTTTTCAATAGTAGCGCCCTTTACACCAATAATTACACCTGGGCGTGCTGTATGAATAACTATTGTTACACGCTGTGGGTGACGAACAATTTCGATTTCGGCAATGTCAGCATTCTTACATTCAGGAAGATCATTTACCATCTTGCGGATTTTAATATCTTCCAAAAAGAGGTCTGCATATTCACGAGGATCTGCATACCATCTTGACTGCCATGTCTTGTTTACTCCAAGACGTAAACCGATAGGACTAACTTTCTGACCCATGTTATTTACCCGCCTTTTCGTCAACGAT
>CAJOQA010000106.1 GCA_905236465.1 uncultured Treponema sp. | reverse complement strand
TTTGATTGTTTCGTCCGAGATTTTGGCTTTTTCGGCAAGTTCAAATTGCGTGAGTTTCTTTTGTTTTCTGATTCGCTTTAGATTTTCCGCCAGCCTTGTCTGAATTTCCGAAGATTTCATTTTTTATATTTTTAAGGAAACAGGCAAAAATCTAAATATCTTTTAAAGCCATAAATAGAATAAATGTGGTTGATTATTTGGAATTATTGTGTAATAATAAGCCATATTTTTCAAAGATAAGGTTTTATTTTTGGAAAAAAAATACAGGAGATTTCTATGGGAAGTATCATTTGGGGTATTTTTGGTGCGTTCTTCACATTGCTTGGCTTGGTTCCGTTTTTGGGAATCATGAATTTTTTCAGTATTCCGCTTCTTGTCATCGGGCTTTTGTGCGGAATCATCGGGATTTGCAAGAAACCAAAGGAAAAACGCGGTTCTTCAATCGCGGGAACGATTATCTGCGTTCTCTTTCTTGCTGTGGCAGGATGGCGGACTTATGTCGGTTGGTCTGCCACAAAAAAACTTGCCGACCCGAACACACTTCAAAAATTGCAGGAAACTTCGGACAGTCTGAAAAATTTGTCCGACTCAATGAACAACCTTTCGGATTCGCTGAATTCGGTGGGAAAATAATTTTGCGGAGATTATAAGATGAAACGAAACGCTATTCTTTTTACTTCACTGCTGTTGGTTATTACAATGTTCATTGGCTGTGCCTCAACAAATGTCACGATCAATCCTTCTGAAATCGAATACAAAGAAATTTCGGCAAAAGATTATTTTAACGCAAACCAAAGCGATTTGTATTCCTCACCAACAGGTTATAAAATTTCAGATGTCTATGTTCTCGGTGCTGACACAAGAAATGAAAATGGCACGACGGAAGCGATTTTGAAACTGGGCGAAAATAAAAATGCTTGGGGAAGCGGTGTTCTTTCTGTGTATGCAACGGATTTTGTAAAAAATATGTACAAGACTGATTCGACATGGGTTGAAAGGCTTGATGCGGTCAGAAACGATGAGAAATACAACGGTCATTATACGGTATACCTTTACGGACAGACTGACGGAAACGCTTGGATTGGATATACCATAAAAGTAATTTTGTACAATATTGAAGGAATTCCAACGCAAGAACAGATTGAGGCGGACCAAGCCGCCGCTGAAAAAGAGCGCATCGCAAAGGAAGAAGCCGACAAAAAAGCGAAAGCGGAGAAGCGAGCGAAATCAGATGCCGCTGGCAAAAAACTTGCGCAAGGCTACACCTACCACGGCATTGACGAGGATGACAAAAACTGCAAATTGTTCGCAAATGGAGCTTTGGAAAGCGGTCACGCTTATTACATCTCTGGCTTTGTCGTGAAATACGGCGGAAGCATGGCAAAAATCGAATATGGCGACGGTCTGTTTTTCTCTTCCCAAAGCAACGCGGTTTATGTGGATTACATCAGCCAGAAAGTAAAAGGTGAAGTCGTGGAAGCGGGCGTTACAAATCTCTTCGGGCAGACAATAGAAATTCCCTTGACGGTCGTAGTGGCTGGCGGAAAAGGAATTACGAAAATGCCCGTTGTACTCGGCTTGATTCAAGATTCAGATTAGACTTTGCCTCATGCCCTTGTTTTTTTCAGCAAGGGCGGATAGTATATAAAAACTTATCGGAGGCATTTATGAGTCTTGAAGATTGCATAAAAGAAATAATTGAGAAGAATTTTTCATCGGGCGATTATTTTGATTCGCATACGATACTGAGTATGATTTTGCAGAATCCAGATTATCATCTTGCGTATTTGCAAAAGTTCCATGAGAAATATTCTAATTGTACGGTAGCACAGTTTCATGGGCAGATTGCAAGGAATATGATTGGAGGGCTATCCGAAAAAGTTCGTGCAATTTCTGATTCTGCCGTAACCTTGAATATTTACGGCGGAAAACCCACGAAAAATGAATTATGGCAGAAAATATAGCATCCAAATTTTCCCATTGACTTCCCCAGCTCTCTGCGGTATATTTTAATCAGTGAGTGTATCTCGGCTCTATAAGCGAGAACTTTATAAGCAGGTGTATCTCAGCCTTACAAGTGAGAACTGTAACAGCAGG
>CAJOQA010000105.1 GCA_905236465.1 uncultured Treponema sp. | reverse complement strand
GGGGCAGAAACCTCACTGTGGATATAAGAATCATAGGTAAAGCGCTGACCCAAAAAACGCCAGCCCATTGGCGGACGAGGGTTTTCTTTGCTACCTTCATGGGCACCATACAAAAGAGAGTTTCCACTTATTGCCGGTGGCTTAAGTTTTTGATGGCAAAGGGCTATAAAAGTGCGGAGATTCTTTTCATCTGAAATGTAGGAATTTAAATCTGATGAGTTTTCTTTTTTCCAAAGGGGTATAATGTCATCAAAAGACAAATCATCAGAAAGACCAATTAAATCAGTTATTGGATTAAAAACTTCCTGCCACTTTTCATAGAGAACAGGATTTTTATGAACAGTGTCAATTATAAATAGCGCTGATTTTAGCATTTCAAGGGATTTACTTTCAACGCTTGCATCATCTTCAGCACTTGCAATTAAAAAGTGGATACGCCCATACCACATTTCTGCCCTAAAGTAAGATTCAAGTACCCCGTTTTTTGTATAGTGACCGCGTGGCCTATATTGGGAAAACTGCTCGTCACTGTCAAAAACTGCAGAAGTGCTTCCCTCGGCATTAAGGACTTGTTTCACATCCTGAACGACAGCCTCTGGGTAGGAAGCATACTTTTCAGCGGAAAAAACTTTTTCCTCATATGCAATAGGGCTAGCATAATCGCCGGTCTCAACTGTTTCAGGTGCAAGCTCCATTAAAATCTTAGGTACCTGAAAATATCCGATGGCCCTTTCCTTTACTTCTGAATCGATATCAGAAACATTTTCAAGCGCAGCAATCATATCGTCAGTCAAAGAAAGGAGGCGGGGGAAGAAATATTTTTCTTCTGTATATTGAAGCATACGGTCAAAAATCAGATGCTGGCAGTGGGCGGCAAAATCAGTCGTAAAAAACACAGTCATATCCTTTTTTTGAGCAAGCTCCTCATACCGCTGAACCATATCATCAGGGTCCACTCTGGAGTGGGATTTTGTTTCCTGAATTGCAAGGTAGTTTTTTTTAAGTTCGTCCTGAACACTTTCGTCAAGTTTTGTATAGCCAACATAAGGATGAAAAGAAGTCAAGGCTCCGTTAGTATTATAAAGCTCGGCAGCAATCCTTACTTTTTCTGCATCAAGGCCAGGCTTGTATAAATCTGCCCCATAGACATAGCCCTTTTTCCCCTGATAGATGACAGGGTAGAAAAAGTTCCAGTTATCCTCAAAGTTGAACATTCCGTCATAAGAAGAATCTGTAGAATACAGGCGACCACCTGTAAGCTCTAGTATTGTTCCAATAGGAACAGGGGTTCCGCTCATGTTTTCATCTAGTAAACTTGCCTTGCCATCTTTTATGGTAAAAGAACTTTCAGGGTAAAGTTTACAAAGATCACTTCCCACAACTACAAGGTTTTCACTTTCTACGTTTTGGGTCTCAAAAGGTTTAAAGTCAACTGTGTCATTAAGATACTTCTTGTGGGCTTCGCTGACAAATGCTTTTTGCGAAAAGTCCCCATCAGCTAAAAAAGATTCTTCTTCAGAATTTGTAAAATCTGTGTCAGAATCTAAATCATCTGTATGAACAGAAGATTTTTCTTGCTTTGCCTTAAGTTCTTCTGCTGAAAAAGATGTTTTGTTTTTTTCCTTGCAAGAAGAGCAAGCAAAAGCCAGAGGGATAAAAAATAAAAGGGAAAGTTTTTTTATAATCTTCATATAAACGCCTCTCAAAAATTAAAAGAAGTTTAACACATTTTAAGAGCTTGTTAAAGCTAAGGAAGCTATAAAAGTATGAATTTTATATTTAAAAACAAAAAATTATGTGCAGTGGAACTTGAAATTTTAGACAATTTAGAGGGGGTGGACTTTTTATCGTTTATCTGATAGAATCTGCTTGCGTTTGGGTGCCGTCAGAATCAGGAAGTTTGCGCAGACTTTTTGAATGGCGGCCTAACAGGGAACAGAGTGGAAATCTCTGGCAGTGCCGCTACTGTAAGGAAGCTGAACTCTTCCAAAGCCAGACACCTGCCCAAACAGCAGGCACAAACTTTTCCGCGATCAGAAAAGTATGCCCAAGCATTTGTGCCTGAAAATTTTTCAGGAGTTTTAAATGAAAAAAATTACTTTTGCAAAAAAATCTTTTTTTGCAGCATCACTTTTGGCTATTTCAGCAGGTATTTTGGGTTGTTCTAAAAACAATGGTTCTGTTTCTGCAAATACAAAAGAAATTCTTGTAGTATCTTTTGGAACAAGCTACAACAACAGCCGTTCTATTACAATCGGCGGAATTGAAAGTTCTATTAAAGAAGCCTTCCCCGATTACAATGTGGAACGGGCCTTTACCGCAGACACAATCATCAATATCCTTAACGAACGCGATGGCATAAAAATTGACAATGTGAACCAGGCCCTTGACAAGGCCATAGCAAAGGGAGTAAAGACGCTTGTAGTTCAGCCGACACACCTCATGTCAGGCTTTGAATACACTGATTTAAAAAATACTTTGGATACCTACAAGGGAAAGTTTGAAAAGATTGTTTTATCCAAGCCCCTTTTAACAGATGACAGCGACTATACGGCCGTAGCAAAGGCAATTACAAACCGCACCGCAAAATACGATGATGGGAAGACCGCAATCTGCTTCATGGGACACGGAACAGAAGCCGACTCAAATTCGGACTACGCAAAGATGCAGGAAGTCCTAACTTCTATGGGTTTTGAAAACTATTACGTGGGAACAGTTGAGGCAACTCCTTCTGTAGACGATTTAATTACAGCAATCAGCAAGAAGGGCGGATACGAGCGCATAGTCTTAAAACCACTCATGGTTGTTGCAGGTGATCATGCAAATAACGATATGGCAGGTGATGACGACGATTCTTGGAAAAACACATTCCTTTCCGCTGGCTATAAAACAGTTGTCAGTATCCTAGAAGGTCTGGGGCAAGATAACGAGATCCAACAGATTTACGTGGACCACGTAAAGGCAGCTATTTCTACTTTATAAAAAATGATTGGAAAAAATTTTTTGCTGACACTTATTTTTCTGCCCCTAGCATTAAATGTTTGGGGGCAGGAATTTATAGAAGCGACAGACTTAAAAGAAGGAAGCTACTCTGTTCAAGCATCTTCATCTTCCTCTATGTTTAGGATTGAAAATGCTTTGGTAACTAATGACGGGAAAAGTCTTTCTGCAAAGCTGACACTTAGCGGCAAAGGGTATTCCATGCTCTTTTTGGGTAGGGCAGAAGAAGCTGAAAATGCTAATGCAGATGATAGCCGTATCAGTTTCCCAGCTGAAAATCAAGAGGGAAAGTTAGAATTTTCTATTGATTTTTTGGCCCTTAACAAAGAATTTGATCTAGCAGCATTTAGCAAAAAAAAGCAAAAGTGGTATGACAGGAAAGTTACGCTTTTTAGCGATGGCATTGCAGCAGAAAACTTTTTTATAACACCCTACAGTCAGCAAAAAGCTACTTTAGCGGATGGACTTTATTCTATAGAAGTAAAACTTTCGGGTGGTAGCGGAAAGGCAAGTGTAAAGAGCCCTGCAAAACTTACGGTAAAAGATGGGCTTGCTTCTGCTACCCTTGTTTGGTCAAGCCCCAACTATGACTATATGAAGGTAAACAATATTCTTTACCAAAATAAAAGTCAGGCAGGAAATAACTCATCATTTGAGATTCCAGTTATTAAATTTGATTATCCAATGCCAGTTATTGCGGACACGACCGCTATGGGGAATCCGCATGAAATTATGTATACTTTGGAATTTAAGTTTTCGTCTGTTGCAAATAAAACAAGATACTTGCTTTTATTTTTGCTAGCCCTTGTTCCCCTTATACTTTGCATTGTAGTGATAGTATGTCTTGGAAAGAAAAAACAAAAGTAGCCTTTATTTTTTTTCTTGCCCTTTGCTGCCTACTCTCCTCCTGTTCAAAAAAAGTGGAGAGTATTCCAGAGGGGGCAGAACTTATTCCAAATGCTTACGCAAAAAATTTTAACCTGTACCGGCTTCTTGATTCATCTTATTTGATTACCACCAATTCCGCTAAGGGAGGAGAGGGGGGATATTATAAAATTCCATCAGCTGGATTTTCCAATTTACCAGTTTATATGTCCTGCCCTTCCGCAATGTCTCTTTGGGCCAGCGCAGCAGATAGCAAAGATAAATTGAGCGGAATCAAAAATATCAAATTTACTTCTACAAAAAAAGAAGACTGGCATCTTGACTATGTGCTCAAGTCTTTTGAAAATAAAAATCTTGAATACATAGGGAAATATTCGAGCCCTGATTTTGAAGAACTGTTAACTGCACAGGTGGCCCTTGCAGTTGAATCAACAATGATAACTCACGCCCCTAAGATAAAAGAAAAACTTGAAGCTTTGGGGATAGTAGTTTTTGTAGATAAGTCATCGTATGAGGAAAGTCCCCTCGCAAGGCTTGAATGGATAAAGGTTTATGGAATTCTGCAAGGGAAGTTTGAAGAAGCCTGTAGATTTTTTAATGAAGAGGAAAAGAAAATAATAAGCATAAAAACTTCTAGTGAGGGTAAAGGCAAAAACCTAGCATTTTTTAGTGTCAATATGAACGGAACGGTTATGTTTAGGCAAAGGGGGGACTATATTGACAAGATGATTGGGGATGCAGGAGCTTCCTGTCTTTTTCCGGAAACAAAAAAAAATCAATCTGCTTTTACAAACATCTCCTTTGAATCTTTTTATCTTTTAGCTCGCGACGCCGACTATTTAATCTATAACGGGAGCATTAATTCTCCACTAAAATCTTTAGATGAGCTTTTAGAAAAAAATAATATGTTCAAGGACTTTAAGGCTGTAAAAAATAAATGTGTCTGGCGGGTTGGTCCTTCATTTTATCAGGCAACAGATCAGACTAGTCAAATTATGCAGGAGTTTGCAGCTATTTTTTCTGATGAAAATAAAGAAGAAGCTACAAACCTCTATTTGGAGAAAGTTAAATGAATAAGAGGAGACAGAGAAGAAAACATTTCTTATTATTTTTCTTTCTTCTTTTGATTTTATTTTTAGGGCTTATTTTTAGCACAAGCTATGGCTCAGTGG
>CAJOQA010000104.1 GCA_905236465.1 uncultured Treponema sp. | reverse complement strand
ATTTACAATTTCTTCTTTATCCATTCCAACAAGAGGGCGAAGAAGCGGGTATTCTGCAAAAGATTCCGTTACAGTCAAATTTTCCATGGTCTGGCTTGCAACCTGCCCTAAACTTTCACCGGTTATTATGCACTGGGCATTTATACGGTCAGCAAGGAGGTTTGCACACTTCATCATGCAAAGGCGCAACATCATTGTTGTCCAGGCCTGCGGAGACTTTGACTTTATGCGCATCTGAACATCTGTAAAAGGAATGATATTTAAGTGGGTATCACAGCCAAAGTTACCTAAAATTTTAGCTAAATCTTCAACTTTTTTTTGGGCTTCCTCGCTCGTATATGGATAAGAATGAAAATAAGCGCACTCTACTTTCATTCCCCGCCCCATCATGCGGTAACCTGCCACAGGGCTGTCTAGGCCTCCGCTCAAAAGAAGCAGCCCCTTTCCGCTAACACCAACAGGAAGTCCCCTGCACGTTTTTTTCTGATTGGAATACACATAACATTCTGCCCTAACTTCAACGGTTATAACAACATCAGGCTTATGCAAATCCACTTTTAATATTCCAGAATCAAATGCAGGAGATGCGGTCTGAACACAAATTTCATAGGAATTCAGGGGAAATGTTTTGTCCTCCCGTCTAGCTTCAACCTTAAAAGATTTTGCGCCGGCTTCTGCTGCCCTTTTTGCAAGGTCTGTGACAGCATTGCTGATTGACTCAATATTTTTTTCAACTACAAGAACTTTTGCCCAGCCAGTAATTCCAATCAGGTGATCAAGGGCAAATTCTACAGCCTTGCAAGAATCATCTGTACACCTTACATACAAGCGACCTGCTTGGGTATAAACTTTTGCAGAGGCATTTTCTAGGGCTGTACGGGTATTGGTAACAAGTTGCTTTTCAAAAAGACGCATATTTGAGCCTTTAAGGGTAAGCTCCCCCACTTTTCCAAGGTACATATTTGTATATAAAGATTCGTCTTGTTTCATAAAAATTTCTTTCCCTAATCCTTAAAATTTAAGCGTGAAGCCAAGTGTAAAATAATTGTTTATAACATCGTAAAGGGCAGCTTCCCATTCTTTTCTGACATCTTCTACAAGGGCCTTCTTGTCAGCTTCAGAAGTTGAATAGGTCTTTCCGTTATAAGTATAACCAGTTATAGTGTCAGCGTTTTTTACGGGTAAGACTTTGCCACCTGGGAACATATTTGCGTCAACTCCCTTGTTGCGGATATATTCAAATGTATAGCCAAAGTTCAAAGAAAGCTTCGTCTTTTTAAAGGCATTTATATGTGCCTTGGCATTCACACCTGCTTGGAACACATACATCTTGTGGTCTTGACTTAAGAAATTCAAGTGATCCCAGGCGGTATCAACATGGGTTCCTGTTTCCTTGCCTTCATTTGCAAAGTTAGCATGGTTATAAATACTTCCGTCAGTTGCATAGACACCATCATCAGCTAAAAGATAAGTTATTGCTTCATCGTCAGTCAAACTTTCACATACATTGGCATGCCGCATAAAACGGGTATCGACACTTACTGTTAAATTCTTCTTAGGCCTAAATTCAATCCTAAAAGTCAGGGCATCGCTATTAGGGGGAATTGCAGAGCCCATGGGAATTGAATTATTAGTATAATTTTGATAACTATATGTTGCAGGTGAAATAGTAGAACTAGTATCACTATCGTAATCCCAGTGAGAATATGTATAGGGGGTTATAATAACATAGTTTACTGAAAGCTGGCTGCAAAAAGAATCTTCAGGGGCATAAATGAATCCGTTCATAAAACCCAGTCGATTTTTTGAATCTATATTGAGCTTTACAATTTCATCTATATCAAAGTCATCAATAAACAAATCTGTAGTCCATAAGAAACCAGAAAAGGGCTTGAACTTTATCATAAGTCCCATTTGAACATTGTCTGTAGAGCCAGTCAACTCTTCTGAAATCATATAGGGAACTGGAAGAAAACCGGCAGGTTCAAAGCGCTTACCATACACAATATTTTCATAGTAGGCAAGAGAAATTTTTTCTACGGGAGAAAACTCTATTGCATGGAAGGCAAGAAATTTATTTGGTAAAAGACCACTTCCGTCATAGGCATGGCTTGCGGCTATTGCAGCAAAAAGTTGTGTATAGGAAAGTTTTTCTCCTGTATAGGTAAAAGAAAGCCCTGTCCTATGAAAAGATGAATCATTTAGAGAAAGCCCCTGATCAATAAAAGGTCCCCAACCAGAGCGAAAAATTCCTGCTTGAATGAAAACATTTTTTTTACCAAGAGCCAGCACATCATTAAAGTCAAGGTAACAGTCTGCAGGACCTACAGTAGCAGGGTCAGCTAAGGTATCAGTCTGAATATTTGTATAAATTGGAAGCATTTCATCAGGCTCGGAAGAAAAAGCTGCTATACCGGCACTATAGCCCATAGAAACCATATCCTTGTAAAAGAAATGGTCACCGGCTACTTTGGGCTCAAGTATAAAATATGGGTCAAAGGAATTGTCACTTTCACTTCTATTGCTTTCAATTTTTCCTGTAGCAGAAGCTGAAAGGCTTAGTGTCCATGACTTTCCTGTAACCTGCTGCCAGTAATCTTGAGCGATTTGCTTGTCCCTTTCATTTCCCTTTTCGATTGCCTCCTCAAGTATTGCCTTTATATTGCCAAGGGGATAGGGTCTCATGGGAGGCAGGCTAGAGACGACACCCCTAAGTTCCCAACTTTGGGCAATAAAATAAAAGTCATCATCAGGATCTAGAGAAAGCTGGGCACTTGCAAAAGAAACAAAAGTCAGCAAGGCTAAAAAAATAGATAAGTGTCTTTTCATAATTTAAAAAATCCTACTTAAATTGATTTTTGTGCTTAAAGCAAATTCACCGCCACTTATAAACTCATCTTTAACGTTACCGCTATTGAAGATGAATACAAAGGCAGGTTGAGCTGTTATTGTAAGGTATTTGTTGGGGCTAAAAGAAGCACGGACAGCAGCACGGTTTACAAGTTCTACTGTACCATGAGGAGCCCACCATGACTGTTTTTCCTTCCCTTCTTCCTTTGTTTCCGCAGGGTTAGATTCTGGGTAGACCCATTCATTTATATCAGCAACCTTATCCTGCCCACCCCAGTCAAGGGCATCCGTAAATATTTTTGTTCCAGAATATTCACCACAGCCTTTTAAAAGATAGCTTGCAGTAACAGCCCATTTTCCTGGCACCTCATACCCAGCGTTCAGTTCTCCAGCCAAAGTATCAGGACCAAAGGGACTTCCCACCCACTCATAAAAAATAGCCATATCACCAATGTTTTCGCTATAGGTGCGGACTAATGACCAGTTAGGGTCTTCTTTTATATACATGAAGGGATCTGTATATGTTCCCTCAAGCCAAAAGTGAAAGTAGCCTGCCTTGTAGGGAATGTAGGATTCCAACCCTAACTGCCCGCTTATCCCACGAGGTGTCGTGTTGTCAGGCCAATGGGATGTTTCATAGGGGGTTTGGAATTGGTCCTGGGCAAACAAAAGGTAAATGCGCAGGCTTTTTATTGGGACGTATGCGATTTTGAAACACATATAGGCACAGGTGTGACTTTCAGGGTCATCTTTGTCCAGATTGCCTGTTTCGTCCCCGTAGTCACGCCAAGGGCTCATCCCATGGAAAATTGTAAGTGGGTTTAAGAACCTAAGTTCCATAGAATGGTTTACAAGAATTGACTCCATAGCGGCAAACTGAAACTTCTTAAATAGCCTGACTTCAAGGCGGTGGGTGTACATGTATTTGTCAACATTAAACTGAGTTATATTCATGTTATAGCGGAAATTATTGTGGAAAAACTCAAGGTTTGCATAAGAAGCATTAGTAAAGTATTCACTCATAATGACACTGCCACTTAAACTTCTTCCCACAGACTGATTTCCCATTCCCAACTGAAAGTTTACCCCTGAATCTTTTGTAAGCATACAGCCAAAAGAACCGTAGCCCGTGTCAGGAAAGTTTATGTCAACTTGGTTTGCAGCAAGAGGAATATTAGTGTAGTTATCGTCATGGCTCATCTGCCCCTTGTTTTGCTTTAGACACATATCAGTAGAAAGGGTAAAATAATCCCCACCGTTTATGTATACGGGACAATCTATAAGGGCTTGCCTTTGATACCTATCATAAACCCAATCAATATCATCATTTGTCTTGTATTGACCTTCAAGGTTTATCTCCGGTTCCGCTCCCAAAGAAAAAATACCTGCCCTAAAGGAAAGCGGCTCGTAACCTATATAATCCATAATCCTGTCATACTGAGCTTTTCCGGCAGCACTCAAAGAATCATAGTCACATTCAGATAAATAAAGTGAGATTTCCGCTATAGAAATAGGGGCTTGATCACTTAGGTCAAGGCGGCCTTCTTCCATTGCAATAGCAGCCATAGCATCATAAATCCATGATGAAGCAGGAACCAGTTCTTGTCTACCCCGTGCAAAAACACTATAGGACGACAAGAAAAAAGATAGAACAAAAAATATACACTTTTTCATAGCACTTTTTCCTTTTTGATTTTTATACCCTTTTCAAAAAGCTTTACAAGCTGTGGAGTTAAGGATTTCATTGACCACTTATTTCCCCACTCTTTTGCTTCTTTAGACTTTTTCGCATACAGTTCTTTGTCTGTTAAAAGCTGAATCACTTTATCGGCAAAAAGCTTTTCATCATTTTTTACCATAAAGCCGCCGTTATCACCCTGCATTACATCCAGGGTTCCCATCTCCCCGATTGCGACAACAGGAAGCCCTGTCATCATAGCCTCTACGGTAACCAAACCTTGGGTTTCTGTAAGGGAAGGAAAGACAAAGACACTTGACAAATGATAAAAATACACAAGTTCTTCACGAGGCCTATAGTCTGTAAAGAAAATGCTTTCATCCATATCGATTTTTTTCGCTTCATTTTTTATATTCTCAAGTTCCGGTCCTCCGCCAACAAAAAGCAGAGCTACATCGGGGAAACTTTTTACAACCCTTGTTATAATAGGAAACAAGAAACTTAGGTTTTTTTCTTTTACAATCCTACCCACAAAAAGAAGGATTCTTTTATCTTTTAAAAGCGGAAATTCAGAAAAAAACTTTTCATTAAAATCCAGGGCTTTTTTCTCATCATAATCTACTATTTTACTAGGAATCCCTGTCGGAAGGATATCGGATGGCCTGTCTATTCCATAGCGTTTTATTACAGATTTTATCCTTTCTGTGGGAACAATTATTTCATCTGCCCTTTTCAGGTAAAATTTTACTAAATCACGGCCAATCTTTTGGCTAAAGGCAGAAGGTATCATATGAAGGTAATTTTCAAGATAGTCTTCCCAAAGGGTGTGAAAGGTAAAAACAAGGGCTATATGGGCATGGCGGGCATAAGCTACTCCGTACCAACCCATTACAAATTCAGAGTTTACGTGAACTACATCAGGTTTAAATTTATCTACCTGCTCCTTAACAGTATGCCACTGGTTCAGCCGCACAGCCCTATCTTCATGGGACCAAAGAAGTTTATCTGAAGGTATTCTTAAAAGTTCAAGATTTTTATCACCGTATGGGGCATATTCATAAAAAAAGTGCTTGAAAAAAGTATCTTTATCATACTCGTCCACATAATTACTGTTATAGTCAGGGCAGACAATACAAACCCTATGACCAAGGCGGGCTAATTCTTCTGCATAAGATTTAACAGAAACTGCAACACCATTTACGCGAGGATAATAAGCATCTGTAAACATTACAATATTCATGGTAAAAACGTATTTTACAATATTCTTGATGAATGGGCAATACTTTGATATAATCTTTAACATAAGGATTAGAAATTGACAGGACAAGATAAACAAAAGATATATGATTTATTAAAAAAAGCTTCCTCCTCACTTTTAGGATATACGGCAAAAGATTTTTCCTCTACAATTCCGGACTTTGCAGATGATATTGAAGAAGCCCCAAGTGAGACAAAAAAAGAAAAAACGACCCTTTCTTCTATAGCTGAAAAAGTTTCTTCTTGCACAAACTGCCCACTGGGAAAAACAAGGACAAATTCTGTTACAGGAGAAGGGGTTGAAAAACCTTTAGTCCTGGTAGTTGGTGAAGGCCCCGGGGAGGATGAAGATAAAACAGGAAGGCCTTTTGTTGGTAAGGCGGGGCAACTTTTAGACAAGATGCTGATAGCCATAGGTTTAAGTCGCAATAAAAACTGTTATATAGCAAATATAGTAAAGTGTCGCCCTCCCCATAATAGGACACCAGAAAGACAAGAAGCAGAGGCTTGTATAGGATATCTTAAAGCCCAGATAAAAATACTAAAACCTAAAATGATTTTGGCTTTAGGAAGAACTGCCTCTCAAAATCTTCTTCAAACAGAGGAAGGAGTCACAAGCCTGCATGGCAAGTTTTTTGACTATTCCGGTATACCCATTATGACAACATATCACCCCTCTGCCCTTTTACGAGACGAAAGCAAAAAGAGGCCTGCTTGGGAGGATTTAAAATCTTTTAAGATTCGTCTTACACAATTATGTCCGGATTACGATAAATGACTTTTTTTCTTGACGTTGCCGTGAATGTACCTGTAAACCAAACGTTCAGTTATAAAGTAGCTGAGGAGGACATGGTAAAAAATCCCTTTGGTTGCAGGGTTGAAGTTAGGTTTGGAAACAGAAAGATGATAGGCTTTGTTGTATCTTACAATGACTGCCTTAGCAAAGACTGCCCTGTTTCTGCAGATAAAATCCGGTCCATTATACGCTTTATAGATAAAGAAGCCCTTTTGACAAAAGAGCTTTACAACCTTGCTTTATGGATGAAAGACTACTACCTTTGCTCTATAGGTGAAAGCATTTTTACGATGATTCCTTCCGGCAAGAGGGAAAGTGAATACACAAGTTTTTCTTTTTCAGAAGATGAAAGTTCTTTTGAAAAAAAAGAAAGAAAACTTAGTGAAGAGCAAGAAACTGCGGTAAAAGAAATCATAGAAAGTAAAAGCATCTTTCATTATTTATATGGAATGACAGGTTCTGGGAAAACTGAAGTCTTTTTGTCTACAGCAGAAAAAATAATAGAAAAAGGCAAAGGAGTTATTTACTTAGTTCCAGAAATAGGTCTGACCCCTCAGGTTATAGAAGCGGTTGTTTCCAGGTTCGGGAATAAAGCCGCAGTCCTACATTCAGGGCTTACCCCAAGTCAACGCTTGTCTGAATGGCGTAGGATCTTAAGCAAGGAAGCCGTTATAGTTGTAGGGGCAAGAAGCGCCATCTTTGCGCCAGTGCCAAATTTAGGGCTAATCATAATAGACGAAGAGCATGACGGCTCTTATAAGTCAGGTTCAGCTCCCCGCTACCACGCAAGGCAAGTTGCCATGTACAGGGCACAAAAACAAAATATTCCCCTGGTAATGGGGTCTGCTACCCCTTCAGTTGAATCATGGAAGTCCATGAATGATAAGCTGATTGTTAAGCACACACTAACCCAACGTTTGGCTGGGGGCAGTCCACCTGAAATAGAAAGCGTGAACTTAAGCAGTCTCCGCTCTATGGAAGGTTGTCTTTCACCCCGCTTAAGTGAAGAAATAGAGAAAACACTAAAAGAAAAAAGACAGATAATCCTATTTCTTAACAGAAGGGGCTTTACTCACTTTTACAGATGTAACAGCTGCGGCTTTGAGATGAAATGCAAGAACTGCTCGGTTTCACTCACCTATCACAAAAGTGAAAACAGACTTCGCTGCCACTATTGTGGGTATTCTGTTCAACCGCCTTCCCAGTGTCCCTCCTGTGGTTCCCTTGATGCAGGTTATTCCGGCTTTGGCACTGAATTTATAGAAAGTGAAGTTAGGACAAAATTCCCCCTGGCAAGGATCACTAGAGTAGATACGGATTCCCTTACAAAAAAAGGCGAGCTTCAAGAAAAACTTACAAGTTTTCAGAATGGAGACTATGACATATTGCTTGGAACCCAAATGGTTGCAAAGGGCTTGAATTTTCCAAAACTAAAACTTGTAGGAGTTGTTTTAGCAGACACAGCCCTGCACCTGCCTGACTTTAGGGCTGGGGAAAGAACTTTTTCTTTGATTACACAAGTAGCAGGAAGGGCCGGTCGTTTTTTTCCTGACGGGAAAGTTATTGTTCAAAGTTACAGCCCTGACAGACTTCCTATTGCCCTTTCTGTAGCAGGCAAAATAGAAGCTTTTTATGAAAATGAAATACAAGAAAGGCAGATTCTGTCTTTTCCCCCCTTTAGCAGACTTTTACGGCTGGTTTTTAGATCAGCTTTGGAAAAGAATGCGGAAAATGCGGCAGGAGATGCGGCTTACCTGCTTCAACAGATTGCCCCCAAAGGGGTTGATATTCTAGGACCAGCTGAATGTCCGCTTGAAAAAATAGCTGCAAATTACCGGCATCAGGTGATTTTACGGGCAAAAAGCATAAGTCCCCTGCAAAAACTTGCAAAATCCCTTCTCACAGACTATTTTCAGCCTAAGGATGTCTATATAGAAATTGACGTAGATCCCGTAAATTTGCTTTAGGCTTCCCTTTAGAAAAAAAATAAATATTTTTTTTCTAAAACTATTGACATTTTTTAGATTTTGCAATATATTACAATCATTAGCTTGTACAAAGCTGATAAACTCTCTCCTTTGCCTTGGGGTCTAAAAGCTCCAAGGCTTTTTTTATCTTGAAAAAATATAAAGTCCTCTATAAAATAAAAGTATGTATCAAGCAAAAGAAAATCGATATTCAGATATGCTTTATCGGAGAACTGGTAAAAGCGGACTTATGCTACCTGCAGTTTCTCTAGGGCTATGGCATAATTTTGGTTCAACTGGAACATATGAGAATATGAAAGCCATATGTTTAACAGCCTTTGATAATGGCATTACCCACTTTGACCTTGCGGATAATTACGGCCCCCCAAATGGAGAAGCCCAAAAAAACTTTGGAAAGATTCTAAAAGAAGAATTTTCCCCTTATAGGGATGAGCTTATAATAAGCACAAAGGCTGGGTATGATATGTGGCCAGGTCCCTACGGTAACTGGGGTAGTCGCAAACATATACTTGCAAGTTTAGATCAAAGCCTTAGCTCTTTAGGGCTTGACTATGTTGATATTTTTTACCATCACAGAATGGATCCAGCTACTCCCCTAGAAGAGTCCATGGGGGCATTGGACCAGGCCGTAAAAAGCGGAAAGGCCCTTTATGCAGGACTTTCAAATTACGATGGGGAAACAATGCTAAAGGCAGCTAAAATATTAGACAGATTAAATTGCCCCTTTATCATAAATCAGAATAGGTATTCAATTTTAGACAGAACAATAGAAAAAAACGGCCTGAAACAAAAGGCAGAGGAAGCAGGCAAAGGCCTGATTACTTTTAGTCCCTTAGCACAAGGGCTTCTTACCGACAGGTACCTTAATGGAATTCCGCTTGACAGTCGCATAAAAACAGATGGCAGATTTTTACACTCTGATATACTTACAGAAAAAATGCTTTCCTGTATCTCTGCGCTAAATAAGATTGCAAAAAAAAGGGGCCAGTCATTAGCCCAGATGGCACTTGCCTGGATTTTGCAAAATTCAGCCGTAACCAGCGTGCTTATTGGGGCGTCAAAAGCAAGTCAGGTTCTAGATAGCATTCAATGTATTAAAAACATAAAATTCAGTGAGGAAGAACTTAATCTAATAGACAAGGAAAGCCTTGCGGACTTAAAATAAGGGGTAATTTTTTATGGAAAGGAAAAATAGACCAAGATCAAGGGATCAAAATATAAGCGGTTCCGGT
>CAJOQA010000103.1 GCA_905236465.1 uncultured Treponema sp. | reverse complement strand
AATTTTACTTGCAAAAGCACTTTGCATGACCTATAATAAAAATATGCTGAATTTTTCATTTGCGCTACCAAGTGTAGCTTGGCTGGCAGTGCTTATACTTTCTTCTATTATAGAAGCTCTTTCTCTTTCGCTAACGGCAATTTGGTTTGCTTGCGGAGCCTTAGTGGCCTTTATTTTTTCACTCCTCGGATTTTCGATAACCGTTCAATCCGTTTGCTTCCTGCTTGTTTCTTGCATCCTCTTGATTTTTACAAGGCCAATAGCCGTCAAGTTCTTTAAACTGAAAAAGACAGCCACCAACGCAGATTCCCTGATCGGTCAGAAATGCAAGCTCACAAAGGCAATAAGCGATTTAGGAAAAGGAAGCCTTGTTATAAAAGGTATCACTTGGTCTGCTACCACCATAGGATCTCAGCCTATAGAAGAGGGGGCGGTCTGCATAATAAAAGAAATTCAGGGAAACACACTGATTGTAGAAAAATCAGAATAACACATAAAGAAGGAGAAAAAAATGACCATTCAGTTCTATCTTCTTATAGCCCTTGTAGTTTTTTTGATGCTTATCATCATTTCAAACATCAGGGTTTGTCCCCAGTCCCGCTCCTATATTATAGAGCGTCTTGGCACTTATTCTGCCACCTGGACGGCTGGCCTTCACGTAAAGGTTCCCTTTATAGACAGAATAGCAAACAATGTTTCGCTAAAAGAACAGGTGCTAGACTTTCCGCCCCAACCGGTAATCACCAAAGACAACGTTACTATGAAAATAGACAGCGTTGTCTACCTGCAGATCACAGACCCAAAGCTCTTTACCTATGGTGTGGAAAAGCCCCTTGTAGCAATAGAAACCTTAAGTGCAACCACACTAAGAAATATAATAGGAGAACTTGACCTTGATACAACCCTGACCAGCCGCGATGTAATCAATACAAAAATGCGGTCCATCTTAGACGAAGCTACAGATCCCTGGGGCATAAAGGTCAATCGCGTTGAGGTAAAGAACATCATGCCCCCGGAAGCGATTCGCGAAGCAATGGAAAAGCAGATGAGGGCTGAACGAGAAAGACGCGAAAAGATTCTGATTGCGGAAGGTCAGAAGCAGTCAGATATCCTTGTGGCGGAAGGAAAAAAACAGGCCGCTATTCTTGCCGCAGAAGCTGACAAGCAGTCCACAATCCTAAAGGCAGAGGCAGAAAAAGAAGCAAGGATCAGGAAGGCTGAAGGAGAAGCTGAGGCAATCCGCAACGTCCAAAAGGCAACGGCAGAAGGTCTTAAGATGATAAAAGACGTAGACCTTGATGCCTCAACCCTAAAGTTTAAGAGTCTAGAGACTATGGAAAAAGCGGCAGACGGTCAGGCTACCAAAATGATAGTTCCAGCTGACTTTCAAAACTTTGCTGGCATAGTTTCATCCCTAACAGAAATTGCAAAGGCTAGCAAGGCTTGAAAACCATAAGAAAATAAATTATACTATATTTTCAGCTCTAAAGGAAAAACCTTTAAGAATATTTTATAGGAGATTCAATTTTATGAAGAAAGTTTTACTTTCAACCCTTTTGCTTGCTTTTGCCGCAATGGGAATCATGTCCTGCTCAAAGAAAGAAAATGAAAAAGGAGCAGCAAGTTCATCAGCTGCCGCAGACATGCGTGTCGCAATGATTACAGACTACGGTGACATCACAGACCAGTCATTCAACCAGACAACATACGCTGCTTGCAAAGAATTCAGCGAAAGCAAGGGAATTGACTTTAAGTACTACAAGCCATCTGGAGATTCAACGGAAGCCCGTGTTTCTTCCATTAATGCAGCTGTTCAGGACGGCTACACAGTTCTCGTTTGCCCAGGTTTTGCATTTGCGGAAGCCCTTGTAAAGACTGTTGACGACAACTCTGATGTATATTTTGTCGGTCTTGATATCAGTGAGTATGACCTAATCACTTCTGCAGAAGCATTAGGAAAGGCTGGTTGGAAAGTTCCCGCAAACACATTCTGCGCAGTTTACGATGAGGAAATTCCTGGATTCTTCGCAGGATACGCTGCTGTAAAAGAAGGCTTTAAGCACTTAGGTTTCTTGGGCGGAATGGCAGTTCCAGCCGTTATCCGCTACGGTTACGGTTTTGTTCAGGGTTGCAATGCTGCCGCAGAGGAACTAGGCATTGCGGATCAGGTAACAGTTGAATACGTTTATGGCGGTCAGTTCTATGGTGACCAGACAATTACTGCATCCATGGACACCTGGTACCAGCAGAGAGCTGTAGAAGTAGTATTTGCTTGTGGTGGCGGAATTTGGACTTCTGCTTGTGAAGCTGCTGCAAAGACTGGTGGAAAGGTTATTGGTGTTGACGTTGACCAGACAGCCCTTATCAACAAGTACGGTGACGGTATGTGTGTTACATCCGCAATGAAGGGCTTGGGAGCTACAGTAAAGGCTGTTCTTGCAAGCATTCAGGATGGAAGCTGGGCAACATACAGCGGAAAAGTTTCAGCTTTAGGTCTTGTTTCTGACACAGACATGGATGCAAACTTCGTTCAGTTGCCAACAGACACTTGGACAATGAAGAACTTTACAGTTGAAGACTACAAGAATCTTGTAAAGCAGATTTTTGACAAGGAAATCAACATCTCCAACGGAACAGAGGAACTTCCTGCCCATTCAATCACTGTAAACCAGTACGCAAACTTAAAATAAGCCCTAATGGAGCCTCAAAAAACTTCACTTTTTTGAGGCTCACATAATAACAAAGAGGACATTCATGAGCGAAGATTACATTATAGAAATGCTTCACATAACCAAGCGGTTTCCCGGAATCATAGCAAACGATGACATTACGCTTCAGCTGAAAAAAGGTGAGATTCATGCCCTGCTTGGAGAAAACGGAGCCGGCAAATCTACGCTGATGAGCGTGCTTTTTGGTCTTTACCAGGCAGAAGAAGGCGAGATAAGAAAGAACGGTAAACTTGTAAAAGTCAACAACCCCAACGACGCTACAGCCCTTGGCATAGGCATGGTTCACCAGCACTTCAAGCTGGTAGACGTCTTTACTGTCTTAGACAACATTATCCTTGGCACTGAACCCTGCAAGTACGGCTTTGTCAACAGAGAACTTGCCCGCAAAAAGGTTCTAGCCTTAAGCGAACGCTACGGTCTTGCAATAGACCCTGACTCTTTGATTGAAGACATAACTGTAGGTATGCAGCAGCGTGTTGAGATTTTAAAAATGCTCTACCGCGAAAACGAAATCTTGATTTTTGACGAACCAACCGCAGTTCTTACCCCTCAAGAAATCACAAAGCTCATGGAAATAATGAAGAACCTTGCCGCTGAAGGAAAGTCCATATTATTTATAACTCATAAACTTAATGAGATTATGGCGGTATCGGACAGGTGTTCTGTTCTACGCAAGGGAAAATACATTGGAACCGTAAACATAAAGGATACTTCTAAAGAAGAGCTGAGTCGCATGATGGTAGGCCGTGATGTAAGTTTTACAGTAGACAAAAAAGATGCTGAACCAAAGGACTTTGTTTTACAAGTTGAGCACTTGAATGTAGCTAGTAAGATTCATAAAAACTTAGCCGTAAAGGATGTAAGTTTTTCAGTCCGTGCAGGGGAAATTGTAAGCATAGCCGGTATTGATGGTAATGGTCAGTCTGAATTGATTTATGGGCTTACCGGAATTGAAAAGTTGGCTGAAAATCCAGATTCTAAAGAAAAAACAAGAATTCTTTTGTGCGGTCAAGATGTAACTAAAAAGTCAATCCGCGAAAAATCTGTGATGGGAATGAGTCACATCCCTGAAGACAGACAAAAGTACGGCTTGGTTTTAAAATACAATCTGGAGCAGAACTTTGTTCTTCAGCGTTACTGGCAAAAGGATTTTCAAAAGTGTGGCTTTATAAAAAATGCTGAAGTTTCAAAATATGCCAGTAACTTAATAGAACAATACGATGTCAGGAGCAGTCTTGCAAACAAAACAAGGGTGCAGGATATGTCCGGCGGAAATCAGCAAAAGGCAATTATAGGCAGGGAACTGGACAAAGAGCACAAACTGCTCATTGCCGTTCAGCCTATCCGCGGACTTGACGTTGGTGCAATTGAATACATTCACAAACAGATTGTGGCTGACCGAGACAGGGGGGCTGGTGTTTTACTAGTTTCCTATGAGCTTGACGAGGTTATGAACCTAAGCGATAGAATTCTTGTCATGTTTGAAGGACGCATAGTGGGTGAATTTGATCCAAAGAAAACAAATGTTGAAGAATTAGGTCTTTATATGGCGGGGGCAGGAAAATGAGAGAAACTGCATTGAATAAAATAAGGTCTTCTGAAAGTTTTAAATCTATAATCTCAGCAATTATTTGTGCACTGGCTGGCATTGTGTTAGGTTTTATAATACTTTGCATAATAAATGCCCCTAATGCGCCCAAGGCAATGTCCACAATCCTTAAAAACTTTCTTTACTTTAGAAAGCCTGCACAAAAACTTTACTATTTTGGTAGTACACTTGCAAAATCAGTTCCCCTGATTTTATGTGGTCTTTCTGTTCTTTTTGCATACAAGACGGGACTTTTTAATATTGGTGTAGGCGGTCAGTACTGCATTGCAATAGGAGTTTCCCTGTGGTCTGCCTTAGCGTGGAACTTACCCTGGTGGGTCTGCGTTATCCTAGCTTGTCTTGCGGGAGCCCTGTGGGGTGCCCTTGCAGGCTGCTTAAAGGCATTTTTTAATATCAATGAAGTTATAGCATGTATCATGTTAAACTGGATAAGTCTTTACATAGTAAATATGCTTATGCAAAATGAAAGGGTGATGAACCTTTCCCTTTCAGAAAGCTTGTCTGTCCGCAAAGTTTCACCGGCCTCCCTTATACCAACCTTAGGGCTCAACAAACTCTTTCACAACAACGAATACGTTACAATAGCTGTTCCCCTTACAATAATCGTAGCAATTTTAATTTTAGTCCTGCTGAATAAAACAACATTCGGCTATGAGCTTAAGGCAACGGGCTTCAACAAGAATGCTGCAAAGTATGCGGGTATGAAAGACAAGACAAATATCATTGCTACTATGGCACTTGCAGGTCTTTTAGCAGGGCTTGCAGCTTCCCTCTATTACCTTACAGATATTCAGCAATGGAAAACATCTTCTTCCGTGCCAGCAATGGGCTTTAACGGAATAGCCGTTGCCTTCTTAGGAGGCTTACATCCTATAGGAGTCATAGTAGCGGGTTACTTCATAGAGCACATAACATTAGGCGGTTCCTTTATAGACATGAAGTATTACAATCCCCAAATAGCAGATTTAATTTCTTCAATAATAATTTACGCTTGCGGCTTTGTGCTCTTTTTCAAAGACATACTCAGCCGTAAGGAGGCAAAGTAATGCTGCTTATCCAATATACCCTGATTTACGCTTCAGTTTTAATTTTTGTTGCTATAGGCGGAATGTTTTCTGAACATTCCGGAGTCATAAACATTGGCCTTGAAGGAATAATGGTTTTTGGAGCCTTAGGCGGTGCCTTTACCCTTTATGCCCTGCCTGTTGGAACTCCTCCGCTTCTTATAATACTTTTTGTTTTGCTAGCAAGCGCGCTGGCCGGTATGGTCTCTTCACTTTTACTTGCCGTTGCAGCCATAAACTTTAAGGCTGATCAGACTCTTGTGGGAACCGCCATGAACATGCTTGCTACAGCGGCGGCAACAGTTATCGTTAAATCCTTTAATAATGCAAGGTCCCACGGCGACAATGTATCTGCAATCCTTGACTACATACAAAACCGCAAGGCCTTTGTCTTTAATCTTGCCGGAATAGAGCTAAACTGGTATATGGTCATAACACTTTTACTTCTTCTTGTGGCCTTTGTTGTAATGTACAAGACCCGCTTTGGCTTACGGCTTTGTGCGTGCGGGGAGCATCCACAGGCTGCAGATAGCGTTGGTATAAATGTTTACAAAATGAGGTATGCAGGAGTTTTAATCTCTGGCTTTTGCGGAGGAATTGGAGGAGTTATCTACATCACAGCAGCAAATTCCCAATGGGACTTCATCTATGGAGTAGCAGGGGCTGGCTTCTTAGCCTTAGCCGTTATGATTTTTGGTCAGTGGCGACCATTAAAAATTGCAGGAGCAGCCTTAATATTCGGTCTCTTCCGTGCAGTAGCTGATGCCTACATGGGCTTTGACTTCTTAGTAAAACTAGTCAATGGGGAATTCTATAAAATGCTGCCCTATATAATTTCGCTGATTGTTCTTGCCTTTACTTCAAAGAATTCTAGGGCACCAAAGGCAGAAGGAATCCCTTACGACAAAGGTGCCCGCTAAAATAAAAAGGGCTGCCTGTTAAAGACAGCCCCTGTTAGTTACTCGTCTTTTCCCTTCAGTTTTTCTAATTCTTCCCTACCAAAAGAAACTGGTTCAGAGCTTTCTTTCTCTTCTTCAACAACATTTTCTTTAGGAATATTTGTCTTTTTTTCAGACTTTTTTGCTTCTTCATATTCTTGGGCTTCCTTATCGCGCTCTGCAATAAGGGTCTGAACTTCCTCATTTTTCTTTGCTATTCCGTACTGCAACTCTTCTATTCCAAAACTTTGGTAAGTAGCACCGTCCTTTAGCCAGGGATCCTCATCATCTTTTTGCTTTACAGAATCTGGAAGGCGGGTCTTTGTCTTCTTTTTTTCTACAGGTTTAGCAGCCCCCACTTTGCCAAGGATACGGTTGTCCAACTTTGCGGAAAGATTAAACTTTTTTACAACCCAGTTTGTGAATTTTGTAAAAAAGAAAATGTTGGAAATCATTCCCACAACAAAACAAATACCAAGTCCTAAAATAAGGATATTGCCATTTTCACTTTTTGTATATTTAAAAATCAAAATAAAAATCCCTGATAAGACAATTATTGTAAGCAAAGTAAAAACTATATTTACAATTGTAGAAATCAGGGTAAAAAGTGCAGTAAAAGCTTTTTTATTCATCACTCTTTTCCCCTCTTTTTTTTGCCTGCTTTGCATCAGTGAAAATTTGAATTATAAAAGTCAAGATAAATAAAATTCCGCAAACAACAACTGCCGAATCTGCAACATTAAAAGTTGGCCAACGGTCCATTCCAAAAAGACCAAAGAAATAGCAGTCTATAAAATCAACAACTCCAGCAGGTCTGAAAAAACGGTCAATCAGATTTCCTAATCCTCCACCTAAAATTCCGCAAATTGACCAACGTTGCAATTTATTAAAATCAGAATTGCGAAAGTAAATTATAAAAACTGCAATAATTATAAGCAAAGGCATAAAAGCAAACAAAAGTGAGCGGGCTTTATCTGGTAAAGAAGAGCCCAAAGAAAAAGCAACAGCCTTATTGCGGACATGGATTAAACGCAAATATTTACCAAAGATTTCAATAACATTGCCATCCGTAAAAATAGTTGACTGTGGAATAAATTTTACAACCAGAGCCTTTGTTATCTGATCTAAAAGTATTACAAGTGCCGTTAAAGAAACAGGCAAGAGCTTTGACTTAATGTTTTTTTCTTCCATAAACGAATCCTTAAGACCTATTTTTTTGTCCTACTAGTATACTAAACAAATAGGCCTTTTTCAAGCATTTAGGGCATTTATGAAAAGTACCTAGCGGTAAGGGCATCTGATAACCGTTGGGCTTTTCTAAAAGTTTGCAAAAGGAGGGGAACAAAAAGCGGGATAAGGATTTTCAGTTTTTTTAACCCCTTTGCATTTGCAAAAGTTCCACGTACAAGTTGCGTTTTTATTATAGACGACATCTCTTCTAAAAGAAGCGGGGCAAAACGAAAAATAATGCCTACAACCAAAACAAAATATCGGACGGGTATCTTTATTAAAGCAAGGGGAGTAAGCAAAGTTGAAAGCCCGTCAAGGATTTGCCTTTCATCACTTGTATAAATAAAGGTTCCGATTATAAGAATCAGGGCAGGAACCCGTAAAAAGGTATTTGCAAGACTTACGATTTTCCCCTTTGTAATAACAAAAAACTTCCATTTAAAAAGAATAGCCGTATCTCCGCCAGTAGAATAAAAGGCAAAGGTAATCGCTGTGAATAAAAGCAACCAGGGAAGAATCTTTACAAAGGCCTTAAGACTTTTTTTTAGTGGGTAGCGGGCAAATGCAGCATACAAAAGAGAAAGCAGCAAAACACTTGCGCAAGCATAAATGTTTGTAGAAAAAAAAGCAGCTAGGCATAAAATAAAAAACAAAAGAGACTTTACCGCTGCCGGCAAATGGCTGACAAAAGAATCTGGGATTTTTGCAGGAGCCATAAGGGCAGAAGAAGTTTGCCTTAAGCCCTTTAGGATTTTTGCGTTTTCAAGGGCTTCTATTTTTTTTAAATCTGTCCTTTGCCCTTTGTTTTCTAAACTCTCTTTGGTAAGGTCCTGCCAGTTTAAGCTTAGGTCTGCAATAGCAGCTTCTTCCATCCTATGGGTGCTAAACAAAACAGTCTTTCCTTCTGAAGCAAGATGTCTAAGCAAAGTCAATACAGTTCTTCTTGACTGGGCATCAAGGGCGCTGGTTGGCTCATCAAAAATCAGCACTGAAGAATCGAGGGCAACAATTCCTGCTATAGAAAGTTTTCTTTTTTCCCCTCCGCTCAAATTGAATGTAGGACGGTCCGCAAAGGTTTCAAAATCAAGACCGGAACTGTCCATCGCTTTTTTTACCCGCTCAAGCAGGGCCTTCCCCCTAAGCCCCCTGTTTTTAGGGCCGAATGCCACGTCATCAGCTGCGTAGGGGGCAAACAAGGCCGCCTCACTTTCTTGCAAGGCAAGGGCAGGGCGCTCTTTGCAGAAGACAGAGCCACTACAATCTGTATGCAGGCCTGCAAGACATTCAAAAAGGGTGCTTTTACCACAGCCGCTTGGGCCTGTCAGGGCAACAAGGCTACCTTCGTATAAATTGAATGAAAGGTTTTTAAAAATCTGGCGGTCAGCATAGGAAAAAGAAAGGTTTTCCACCGCAAGGGAAACTTTTGCCCCCTCAAAGTTTTTTTTCAAAAAGAGGGGAGGGCTAAAAAACAAATCATCACCGAATACTTTTTTTATTAAGGCCCCTTCTTTTAAAAACTGCTCCTTGCTTCCGTCAAAAAGAATCTGCCCCTGATCTAAAAAGAGTATCCGTTTTGCCCGTAAAGCTTCCTCTGCATCATGGGTTATATGGATAACGGTGTGACCTTTTTCATTCCACCTGTCAACAAAAGTAACCAGTTCATTTCTTGCCTTAGGGTCAAGCATTGCTGTTACTTCATCAAGGATTAAAAGCTTAGGGAAAAGGGCTAAAATTCCGCTGAAAGCAAGGCGCTGGGTTTGCCCTAAAGAAAGCTCAAAGGTACGGGACATGGCCCTGTCTGCAAGAGAAACAACCGAAAGGGCTTCTATTGTTCTAAGCTCAATCTCACCCTTAGTCATATCAAGGTTTTGCGGACCAAAAGCAGTGTCGCGTTCTACAATTCCTGCTACAATCTGATCTTTAGGCTGCTGAAAAACAATGCCAGCTAGCAAGCCCTCCTGCATTTCCACGCTACCGGAATCCGCTTGAAAAAAGCCTGCGAGTATGCGGGCTAACGTGCTTTTTCCTGAACCGTTAGCCCCCACAACAGCAATGTAATCCCCCTCATCTATGCTGAATGAAATATCTTTTAGCGCAGAAACTGAAGACTGAGGATAAGAATAAGAAAGATTTTTAACTTGAACTATTTGCATTGAAGTCAGTCTAGCATAAATTTTTGAAAGACTCAACCACAGAAAATAAGGAACTGTGTCCTTGACACTTTTTACCCATACTGATAAACTGAAAAAATCATGTGGAAATCATCGGTTTTACTATTAGCAAAAGGTTCGTTCTCTATCTGCTTATAGGGATGATGGGTCTTTTTAAGTAAACTGAAAGTCTTGATTCTGTCTTAAAACTTAAAAACAAGAAACAAATCCCTCTTTCGATACACACTTAATTATCTCACAAAAATCACAGCAAAAGGTTGGATTTATATGCTTAACATAAAAAAACAAATAAGGCATCTCTATGCCTCTTCTATAGTTTCTATGATTTCTCTTTCTGGAGCCTGGGTAGCAATCCTTGCTTCAAGGGGATTTTCCCTTGCCCAAATTGGCTTTGCGGAAACTGTCTTTCATATTGCAAGTTTACTCTTTGAAATTCCTTCAGGGGTTATAGCTGACGTTTTTGGTAGGAAAAAGGCACTGCTTCTTTCCTGCCTTATGAGAATTATAGCAGACCTTGCAATGATTTTTTCTAATAACTTTGCACTTGTCTGCCTTTCTATGGTATTTACAGCCCTAAACTATAACTTTGCTTCTGGCTCCGACGAAGCCTTGGCCTATGATTCCCTAAAACTTGTAGGGCAGGAAGATACGTTTGACAGGTACGCCTCAAACGGGGTTTTAATCTATAGGATTTGCGAAGGACTTTCTACTCTTGCAGCAGGCTTATCATTAAAAGTCGGCTACAAAATAGCTTACGGAACATCTATTCCCCTTGCTTTCCTTCAAATTGCTATTGTTTTACACCTTAAGGAAATCAATTTTCAAGAAGGAAAAGAAAGAAAAGAAGAATCCCTTGCCAAACAGATTTTAACCTGCTTTAAAAAGTCTTTTTCCTTCTTAAAAACTGATAAAAAGACCCTTCTGCTGATGTTCTCAAATTCTTTTGTCGGAGCAATGGATATACTGCTGGTCTTTTTCCTACAGGCAAAACTTCCTGCTGCAGGAATT